>DASYTI010000111.1 GCA_036002485.1 Candidatus Methylomirabilota bacterium
CGCGGCGCGGGTCAGCAGGGTCGGCACGACGATCATGGTGCGCAGGGGTGGCGGCACGCCGTCACGAAGCTCGAGGCGCGGAAGCGCGCCCGGCGTGAGCAAGGCCGTGACGACGCGATTCAGCAGAGCGATGGCCAGATCGGAGGCCGGGAACGCCGCCACCAGCCCGAGCACGAGGAGCGTGGCCGCCCCCGCGCCGGAGGCCCAGGCCCCGAGAAGGGGTGGAGCGAGAATCGCGAGGGTGAGGACGGCGATGGTTCCCAGATACCCGGGCGTGGCCCCCGCGACGTAGGCGCGGAGCAGCCGGCGAGCGAGGGGAGCCCGGCAGCCGAGCGACAGCTCGAAGGCCCGGCGACCGTCGCCCACGAGATAGAAGCCGGGGTCATCCTGGCGGCCGTCGTGCAGATCGCTTGCCGCCGCCCGAGCAATCGCCTCGCGGGCGATTTCGAGCTCCGAGCGGCGCGAGCCTCTCGCGAGCTCCTCGATCGCGTGGCGGTAGCTGTCGCGGGTGGCAAAGTCCATGGCCGCGTAGCCGGGGTCCGCCTGGAGCACGCCGTCGATCAGGCTGACGCTCTCGAAGAACTCCGTCCAGTCCAGGGCAGACATCAAGCCCATGCTCATGATCACGTTCCGGACGGTCACGTTCATGGCGGCCTGCCGCTGATGCTCGACCCGCACGATGTCGTCGGGCGTCGTCCCCTGGCCGGCCAGCCGCTCGTTCAGCCACAGGAGGGCGGGCGTCACGGCGGGATCCTGATCACGCAGCCGCTGGACGAGCTGCACCGCGAAGGCGGTGGCCAGCGGCGCATCCTCGAACTCCTGGAGGGCCCAGGCCGCCGTCTCGAGCGGGCGTCCGCTGAGCCCGAGCAGCTCATCCGCGAGCGCGTCCGCCGCCTGACGCGCCGCCCGCCCCCGGACGATGCTCTCCGTCAGGCGCCGAAGATTCTCGACGAGCACCACCCGCAGGGTGATGGCGACTGCCCACAGCTCGCCAACGGTCAGGGGCTGAACGCGCTGGTAGGCAAGCACGAACCGGCGGAGCGCGTCCGGATCGAACCGGCTATCCGTATGCGCGACGAACGCCCAGGCGATTCCGTAGACGCGCGGGTACCCGAGGAGAGGGCCGTCGGCCAGCTTGGGCAGCTCGCGGTAGAAGCCCGGGGGCAGGTCGTCGCGGATCTCGCGCAGCTGTTCGTCCACGATGTGGAAGTTGTCGACCAGCCATTCCGCCGCCGGCGTGATCGCGCGTTCTTCTCGGATGGCCTTGGCGATCTCGCGATATCCCTCGCGCAGCACGCGCCCGTTGTCCTGGACGCGTGGCAACAATGAGCGACCCCGGCCCGACTCGCCGAGGACGGGCTGGGCGGCGGCCAGGCTCTCGGCGTGCTGTTCCAGGCGCTCGATGCCGAAGAGCTCCGCCCGGATGGGCGCTTCGAGGGGCTTGGAGACGAACTCCAGGGAAGGAGGAGAGGTGGGCATCGTGCGAAGGTGGCGCAGCTGAACGACTACGCGGCCGAGACCGCGCTCGAGGGCTCGGTAAAGGTTTCAGTCGGGCGGCCCGACCGGGGAACCCTCGACAACGGACGGTTCATCACTTCCTCCCTACCCTGGTTGCATCAGCACCCAGCAGTCAGCTTCGAGGAATCCGCACAGGCACTCCGGTAACCTTCGCCAGTCCGACGGCGGCCAGGCACCGGATGACCACCCACGAGGGATCGAACTCGAACCGGCCCATGCTGAACTTCGGGGCCCGCGGGTGCGCGTGGTGGTTGTTGTGCAGGCTCTCGCCGCCCGTCACCCAGGCCAGGGCGCGCGAGTTGTAGGCCGTATTCGCGAAGTTCTGGGCCCCCCGCCAGTGCCCCAGGCCGTTGATCAGCGGTGACAGAACGAACACGAACAGAACCGCGTGGATCAGTGCCGCCGACAGGCCAACCCACACGCCGAACGTCAAGCAGAGCAGCGCGATGCCCACCCCGAGGCCACTCAGACCCCAGGAGAACACCGTGCGGTCCCACCAGTCCTCCGTGATGTCCGGCGCGAACGTCCGGAGCGTCTCGGGATTGCGCGCTTCTCGCATGTAATAATACACGTTCAAAAGCTGGACACGCCAGACCCCGAACAGTCGAGGGCTGTGGGGATCGCCCTCCTGATCGGTGAATGTGTGGTGCTTGCGGTGGACGGCCACCCATTCCCGGCGGTTCTGGCCCGTGGTGAGCCAGAGGATAGCCCGAAAACAGACGTCCGTGAAAGGGTGCAAGACCAGGGCTCGATGGGCGAGCCCCCGATGCAGGTACACCGACGTCGCCACCGCCGCGAGCTGCGCGAGCGCGACGGCGACGAGCGGGATGATCCACAGGTGATATGTCATCATTTCCTCCGGTCACGTGTGCGTGGACAACACGCCGGGCATGGGATGACCCCCACAAGCCTCAGCCTTGGCTGCCGTCTTACCGCTCGGGCCCCCTTCCGGGGCTTGCCATCGTCTCCCCGTCGATCTCGAGGAACACCATCGCCGGCTCCAGGGCTGGGCGCGACACCCAGATCACTGAGGCGACGGACTTGGTTTGCGGATTGACTCCTTGCCAGATGCCGCCCACCGGGCGGCAATCGCGCCGGCTCGTCGTCATCTCGCGCTTGCACTCCTGAAAGCCATCGGCCCCGAGGGCACGGAGGATCTCGTCTGGCGTCCCGTTCCAGCCATCCCCGTGGCGGCTCCAGGTCATCTGGCCCTGCTCGCGAAGCGCATGGAGGCTCGGCATGAAGCCTGCCGCGCCCGTCACGATCTGCGGGCCGGCGAAGGACGGCGACTTATCGGTCGAGGCGCGTGGACCGGGCCGCCTCGCTGATTCTTCCCCGCGCTCCCCGCTCGCCCCACTCCGCTCCGGATCCGGCGAACCGCCTGGACCTGATCCTCGACGTTTGCCAGGACGGCCCGATCGCCGTCTCGCTTCAGCCCCTCGTCAATGAGGGCGCGCAGCACCATCTGGAGGCTTACCGGCCGCTTGAGTCTGGTCGTGGCCGCTCCGGCGAAGACCCGAGCCCGATCCAGGACCTCTTGGGGAACGACAAGAAGAACCCTGGTCTTGTCCTCGAACATCGACAGCTCCCCTTTCTGCCGGTCTGACCGACCGTCCCGGCGATCGTCCGGCGCTCTGGTGGACGGTTGTGCATATAAGTTATTGTACATATATTATATATAGCATGTTATATATCGAGTCAACAGCAAGAAATGCGGGCCGAAGTGGGCGGGCGGGGCGGCCAGACGAGAAGGGAACGGGCAATGTATCTCGACATCGTGGCCACGTGGGCTCTGGTGGGACTGACGGCGGGCGGCCTGGCCGAATCCCTCATCAGGCCTGGAGGCTACGGGCTGCTCGCGGACCTCCTCCTCGGCCTGGCGGGAAGCCTCGTCGGCACCGTGATCTTCCACGCGCTCGCCATGCCTCCGGAGGCCGGCTGGTTCGTGATGGCCGTCGTGGCATTTGCCGGCGCCGGCAGCATGATCCTGGGCCAGCGGTGGTGGTACACGCACGCCTAGTGGGCGGGCCCTCCCTCTCCCGAATCGGGCGGCCCCTGAGCGAGCTCAGGGGCGACCGGATTCATGGCGGGCGGTCTCGGCCCTGATCTATCGGCCCCACTGATGCGCGGTCGACCGATACGGGCGGGGGGCGACCGAGCGATCGACGACGTTCATCTGGGTGAACCGCTTCGTCCCCTGAGCGACGGCCGCGGCAATGGTCGGAAAGGTCTCGTGCGACTCCTCGAGGATCTCGCCGGCATAGTCCACGATGCGCCATCTCCAGCCACCACTCGAGGGAGTTGAGAAGGCCCCGACCTGCATTCGCTCCGCCTACCAGCGATTCCTGCCGCTGCTCCCTGACCCGCCGCCTCTTCCCGCACCGCCCGAGCCTGCAGAATTCGCGACCTCGACCTTCAGGGTCCGGCCGTCCACGATCTGGCCATTGAATTTCTTGGCCGCCGCATCGGCGTCTTCGGCCGTCGCCATCTCGACGAAGCCGAACCCGCGGGAGCGCCCCGTGTCGCGGTCGGTCACCACCGCGGCCGATTCGACGCTGCCCGCCGTCGCGAACAGCTCGCGCAGGCTCTGTTCGGACGTGGAGAAGGACAAGCCTCCGATGAATAATTTGTGAGCCATGGCTGACCTCGTCTGGATGCTGTGTAGATCCAAAACCGCCGTTGGAGAAGATGCCCCCTAGCTGATGAGGAGGAGAAGCTTCACGCACTCGTCGGCTACCTTGCCGTCCGGCTCCCGCTCGCCGGGCATGGTCGCCCAGCCCTGCTTCTTCACGAACTCGGTCTTCTCCCACGTGCCGGTTTCCTTCAAACCCTTGAGCTTCTGATCCTTCTTCACATCCTGCCGGAACTGGAGAACACACATGGGGGCCAGGCGCTTGACCACCGCATCTTCCCCGATCACGTCAGCCATCCTCCGGGCCGTCCCTCCCGTGACCCAGCCGCCCCACGTGAAGCCGATGATCATGGTGACGACGATCGAGGCTACCCAGGACCAGAAGACAATCGTCTTCGTTGGTCGAGCCGCACTCCACTTCTCTCCGAGACTCAGCTTCCGTTTTGCCTGTTCCATCGTTCGTCTCCCCCGTTTCCCCCACTTCCGGTTCGCGGCACACTCGTGAACACGATCATGCTTTACCCCTCGTCTCCTCATCCGCGGCCCGGCGCCGCGTCACGAGTTCTCTAGGCTGTATATTATATTATTGTTATATAACTTATAATATGATATATATCTGAACGAGATCAAGCGAAATCTTCAGGGGGACGGTGAGGATGCACCGGGGAAGGATCGATGCCTTCTCCAGGCCCCTCGCCATCGTCGATCCCCTCGAGGCCCGGGCCGTCCGCCAAGGACCGGGGAGGTCGTGCGGTCTCGACACTCGAGTATTCGGACTGCCCTACACACCAGGCAACGAGGGAGGCATCCGCACCATGGCTCAGGCAACGAAGACCAACCTGCACCCGCTTCACGACCGCATCATGGTCAAACGGATCGAGGAGACAGAAGTTCGGCGCGGCGGCCTCATCATCCCGGACAGCGCCAAGGAGAAGCCGCAGGAGGGCAAGGTTGTCGCGGTCGGCAAAGGCACCGTGAACGAGGACGGCAAGAAGACCCCCCTCGACGTCAAGGCTGGCGATCGCGTGCTGTTCGGCAAGTATTCCGGGAGCGAGGTCACCCTGGACGGCGAGGAGTACCTGATCATGAAGGAGGAGGACGTTCTCGGCATTCTCGGCTCCTAGACGGACGGCGCGGCCGCCGTTGATCGGCAGCACCCACTTGAGAGGGAACTATTCATGGCAAAGCAGCTCCTGTTCAAAGAGGAAGCCCGCGCGGCGCTCCTGCGCGGCGTCAACGTCATCGCACACGCGGTCAAGGTCACCCTGGGGCCGAAAGGGCGGAACGTCGTCCTCGACAAGAAGTACGGCAGTCCGACCATCACGAAGGATGGCGTGGCCGTCGCCAAGGAGATCGAGCTCAAGGATCATTACGAGAACATGGGGGCCCAGATGATCAAGGAGGTGGCCTCCAAGACCTCCGACCTGGCCGGGGACGGGACGACCACCGCCACCGTGCTGGCCCAGGCCATCTACCGCGGGGGCCTGAGGAACGTGACGGCGGGGGCGAACCCCATGGGGCTCCAGCGGGGCATCGAGCAGGCCGTGGAGAAGGTGGTCGAGGAGCTGAAGAAGCTGTCGAAGTCCACCAAGGACAAGAAGGAGATCGCCCAGGTCGCCACCATCGCTTCCAACAACGACAAGACCATCGGCAGCCTGATCGCCGAGGCCATGGAGAAGGTGGGCAAGGACGGCGTCATCACGGTGGAAGAGGCCAAGGGGATGGAGACCACCCTCGAGGTCGTCGAGGGGATGCAGTTCGATCGCGGCTACCTGTCTCCGTACATGGTGACCGACCCCGCGCGTATGGAGGCCGTCCTCGAGGACTGCGTCATCCTGATCCACGAGAAGAAGCTCAGCAGCATGAAGGAGATGCTGCCGCTGCTGGAGCAGGTGGCCCAGGCAGGCAAGCCACTTCTCATCATTGCCGAGGAGGTGGAGGGCGAGGCTCTGGCCACGCTCGTGGTCAATAAGCTCCGCGGCACGCTGCACTGCGCGGCCGTGAAGGCCCCGGGCTTCGGCGACCGCCGCAAGGCCATGCTCGAGGACATCGCCACCGTGACGGGCGGGAAGGCCATCACCGAGGACCTGGGGATCAAGCTGGAGAACCTCAAGCTTGCGGACCTGGGCAAGGCCAAGAAGGTGGTGGTGGACAAGGACAACACCACGATCATCGAGGGGGGCGGCAAGACGAGCGCCATCGAGGGGCGCATCAAGCAGCTTCGGATGCAGATCGAGGAGTCCACCTCGGACTACGACAAAGAGAAGCTCCAGGAGCGGCTCGCCAAGCTGGCGGGCGGCGTCGCCATCGTCAAGGTCGGGGCCGCCACGGAGACCGCGATGAAGGAAAAGAAGGCGCGGGTCGAGGACGCCCTCAACGCCACTCGGGCGGCCGTGGAAGAGGGCATCGTGCCCGGCGGCGGGGTAGCGCTCCTCCGAGCCTCCAAGGCCCTCGACAGCCTCAGCCTCAAGCTTTCCGGCGACGAGGCGACCGGGGCCGAAATCGTGCGACGGGCTCTCGAGGAGCCAATCCGGCAGATCGTCCAGAACGCCGGGCTCGAGGGATCCGTCGTGGTCGAGAAGGTCAAGGCGGCCAAGGACGTGGCCTACGGCTTCGACGCCGAGTCGAACGAGTACGCCGACATGATGCAGACGGGAATCATCGACCCCACGAAGGTCGAGCGCATCGCGCTACAGAATGCGGCCTCGATCGCGTCCCTGCTCCTGACCACCGAGGCGCTCATCACGGACCTTCCGGAGAATGTGACGTCAGGCGGCATGCCACCTATGCCGCACGAAGACTACTAGGCCTCGGATCCGGATACATACACCGCGGCCCTTGCCGACACTGGCAAGGGCCGTATTGTTTTGCCCACGGATCAATAAGCTCGAGATCCGGGTCCGCTATGCGATCGGGACCATCATGAAGGACCGCGGAGCCGGGAGTGGCGAGTGGGCTCCCCGGATGGCATGGCGGCGCCACCATTGGCGCTCCACGCGGCGGCGGCCGGCCTCTCCTCCTCCGAATTGCGTTCGACGATCAGCTTCAGCCACGTCTTGACCTTGAAGTTGTACTGAAAGACATCGCCCTGGTCGTCGAGTCCGAAGAGGTCGTTTTGCGATGCGCAGATTTGGATGAATTTCGTCATTCCTGATCTCCCCCCTAGGATCTCAGCGGGGCCGGGCGGTTCGTGAGTGCGTCCGGGATCTCTTCCGGCGTCGGGACCCATTCCTGTTCGTCTTCGCTCTCCGGTATCCAGTCCAGCTCGCGAACGTCATCGAGGCCAACCATGAACCCCTTCATCTGTCGAGGGCTCCTTCAGGCTCGGGCCCACCCCTTGATGCTATATAACTTATATTTCTTATGTAATCTATATCATCATATATATGTAGTCAAGCGCCGAACCGCCTCGGGGGCTGATCGCCGCGGGCCGGGGTCCGGCGAATCTGGCGAGAGGAAAGGCGAGTCCGCGTGTCAACGATGGTGGCCGCCCGTGGGGGCTACCATCATCCGCGAAGTCGATAAGTCGATCAGGCCGCGCGCACCAGGACGACCGGGACGGGCGCGGCGTGGAGGATGCGCTCGCCGAGACCGCCGCCCGTCGCGCGCTTGAGCCAGCCCTGCCGGCCGGTCGTCAGCACGATCAGGTCGGCGCCGAAGGCGTCGGCCTCCACGAGGATCTCCTCGGTGGGCTTCCCGAAGCGCACAATGATCTCGGACGGCACCGGCGCTATCCGCGCGCCCACGCCTTCGAGATAGTCCCGCCCCTCGGCTTCGAGCCGCTCCATCTCCTGATCGACGTAAGCGACCACGCGCCCTGCGGTGCCGAGTCGTTGCTCGGGGACCGGGCTGACCTGGAGCAAACGGACGCTGCCACCGCTGCCGCGGGCCAGATCGGCGGCCACGGCCGCGGCCATTTCTGCCGCTTCACTACCATCCAGTGGAACGAGAATTCGCTTGGCTGTCATGAGTGTCCTCCTTACACCCTTTTTGATGGGGCTCTGGAGCCGCGGGATTCTGCTCTTGCCCATCGAGAGTGATGGAATCACCCGTGCCCGGCCTGCCATCTAAATTGGAGGAACGACTCTCACGCCAGCTCCTGGATCTCCACCTCCGCCCGATCCAGCCAGAAGCGCATGTCCATCTCGCGGTACATGGTCGTCGCCGTCGTCAGATGCTCTCGAGCCTGGTCCCGCCGGTCGATCTCCCGGAAGAGCTTGCCCAGGTGGAAGTGACAGTGGGCGACGAGCGGACGCATGCCGAGCTCGCCGGCCAAGGCCAAGGCCTCGCGGTAGTAACCTTCCGCCGTCTCGGCATCGGGAGGATCGCGATGGGAGGCGATTTCGCCGAGCAGGCGGAGGCTCCACGCCTCGTGACTGCGCTCCTGATGGCGCTGGGCCAGGGAGACGGCCTGCTGCGCACGTTCCCGGGCATCGTCGAGGCGCCCTTCGCGCAGGTATGCCTCGCCGAGCCACGCCAGCTGCATCGCCCGTCCCACGCCCATCGAGCTCATCGTCGTTGCGTTCTGTATCACCTCTTCGAGAAGGCCCCGAGCCTCGAGCGGACGCGCGGAGAGCACGTACGCGTATCCGAGACGAGCGAGGACCGCCCAGGGCTGGAGGTTCCACACGCGAATGAGGCCGCGCGCGCGTTCCAGCGCATCGATGGCTGGATCGAGATCACCCTGAGCGAGGGACACGCTCCCGACGCCTGTCAGGGCCTCGGCAAGCGTAAATGGGTGGTCAGCGCCTTCGGCGATCCTGAGTGCCTCCTGGGCGTACGACCTCGCCTCAGCGAATTGCCCAAGACTCGAGAGGGTGAGGGCGAGCCAAGTGTGTGACCACGAGGCGAAGAGCGGCCACGGGTGACGGGGGCTCCCACCCGCGCCCTCCGCGCACCGCGAAAGGAAGTCGAGGGCCTGGCGGTAGTCGCCGATGGCGAAGTAGGCCTGACCGGTGCGGTACTGGGCCTCGAGCTCGAGCTCTCGATCGTCACTCTCGGCCGCGATGGCGAGGGCGCGACGCCCCACCTCGATGGCTTGACGGTGCTCGCCAGCGACGTTCCTGAGCCGCGCGCAGATATCGGCCAGGACCCGCCCGAGGCGGGCAGGATCGCCGAGCCTGGTCGCCAGGCCTTCCGCTTCGCGCATCACGGCCAGAACATCCTGGTATCGTCCGAGTGATGTGAGGGCGACCCGCAACTCGAGTCGTGCGTCGATGGCCTGCGCGAGGATGTCAGAGGTCTCGGGCAGCCGCCCGAGTGCCCGCAGGGCCTCCCGGAGCAACCCGGCCGCCGCACCATATGATGATCGGGCTATCGTCCTTCGTGCCGCCTGCCGAAGGTACCTGGCCGCTTTGTCCCACGCCTCGGCACCGAGGGCATGGCGAGCGAGATGGTCGAACTCCTCGCTCGGCTGGTCGGCGGGCCGGCGCTCCAGCGCTTCCAGAATCCTCTGGTGCAGGGCCAGCCGTCGCTCCTGCAAGAGGCTCGCGTAGGCAACTTCGTGCGTCAGCGCGTGCTTGAAGGTGTACTCGAGCTCCGGGAAGAGGTGCGCCTCGTAGAGGAACTCGGCAGCCTGGAGGTGCGCGAGACCGTGGCGGAGATCTCCCTCACCTTCCTCGACGATGGCCTGGAGCAGAGCAAACGGCACGTCCTTGCCGATCACAGAGGCGGCCTGGAGGAGGCGCTTTTCCTCCGCCGGGAGCCGGTCGATCCGCCCGGCCAGCAGCGCCTGCACGGTCGCGGGGACCTGGATTGCCTGGGCATCCTTGATCAGACCGTAGGCGCCGCGCTCGCCCGCGAGGGCCCCGCTCTCCACCAGGGTCCGGACACTCTCCTCCAGGAAGAACGGGCTGCCCTCCGTGCGTTCGATCAGCAGGCGCTTGAGCGGGGCGAGCTCGGCGCCGTCGCCCACCAAGGCCTGGAGCAGCTCCTCGGCGCTCTCCGGGGGCAACGGGTCGATCCTGAGCTGGCGATAGTAGGTCTTGCCGGTCCAGCCGTGACTGTACTCGGGACGATAGTTGACGAGGAGCAGCACGGGCGCCGCGGGCACACTCTCCACCAGGCTATCGAGCAGGGCTTGCGTCTCCGGGTCGATCCAGTGGAGGTCCTCCAGCACGATGACGAGGGGCTGGACCCGACTCTCGCGAATGAGCAGGCGCTTCACCGCATCGAGCGTGAGCTGGCGGCGCTGGGGCGGCTCGAGGTCCCGGAGGCCGTCCTCCTCGGGCAGGGCGTCGAGAAGCCAGAGAACGGGCGGGACCACGTCCTTGAGCGCCTCGTCCAGCGTGAGCAGATGCCCGGTGGCCTTGGCGCGTATCGAGCGGGTGTCGTCACGCTCGTCGATACGGAGATAGGCCTTCAGGAGATCGATGACGGGGAGATAGCTGGTGGTCCGGCCATAGGCAACAGAGCTGGCCTGGAGGGTTCGGCACCCCGCGACACGGTGGGAGTGAATCAGCTCGTGGAAGAGCCGGGACTTGCCCACGCCCGGCTCGCCCACGACGGCCACGACCTCGCCGTGGCCGCGCCGCGCCCCTTCGAGGGCTGCGCGGAGCTGCTCCATCTCGGCATCGCGCCCGACGAAGCGGCTCAAGCCCCGAAGGGCAGCGGCTTGAAACCGTGTTCTCACCTGACCCGCCCCGACCACCTCGTAAACCTCGACGGGCGCATCGAGGCCATGCACGGGCACGGGCCCCAGGGGCTGGACCTGCACGAAGTTCTCGGCCAGGCGGAGGGTTTCGGCGGTGATCCAGATGGCGCCCGGGGGGGCGAGCTGCTCCATGCGGGCGGCCAGGTGGGTGGTCTGGCCCACGGCCGTGTAGTCCATGCGGAGATCCGAGCGAATGGAGCGAACCACGACCTCTCCGGAGTTCAGCCCCACTCGGATCCTGACCGCGACCCCGTGAGTGCGGAAGGCCTGTTCGGCGTAACCCTTCACCAGCTCCTGCATGCGCAGGGCGGCGTAGGAGGCGCGCACAGCATGGTCCTCGTGGGCGACGGGCGCCCCGAACAGCGCCATGATCCCGTCGCCCATGACCTGGTTCACGGTTCCCTCGTAGCGGTGGACCGCCTCCATCATGCGCTCGAGAACCGGGTCGAGGAGCTTGCGCGCCTCCTCGGGATCGCGGTCGGCCAGGAGCTCCATCGAGCCCTTGAGATCGGCAAACAGGACGGTGACCTGCTTGCGCTCACCTTCCAGCGCGCTTCTCGAGGTGAGGATCTTCTCGGCCAGGTACTTCGGCGTGTAGGCCTGTGGAGAATGGAACTTCGGCTCCGCGGGGCCGGTGGCCGAGGCGAGTGATCTGCCGCATCCCCCGCAGAACTTCTCGCTCCCCTCGTTCAGGAAACCGCAAGACGGGCACGTCGAGGCGAAGGACAGACCGCATTGGCCGCAGAAGCGGCGTCCTTCGCGGTTCTCAGCCTGACAGCGCGGACACTCCAAGCCGAATTCCCTAGGAGCTCGCCCGCGTCGCGCTGCCACCGGTCCAGGACTGGGCGAACTCGCCGGCCGTTCGCTGAGGTCGGGTCCCGGGGCCGCCGATATCGGTCCCTACGTAGATGAAGCCGACGATGACGTCATCCAGCCCAATACCGAGAGCACTCTTCACCGCATCGTCGTAGGCGGGTTCACCGGTTCGCCACATCGAGCCCAGGCCCTGGGCAAAGGCGGCCAGCATGATGCTGTGAGTGGCACAGCCGCCGGAAAGCATCTGCTCGATGATAGGAATCTTGGCGGACGGATCGCATCGGGTTGCCACGACGATGATCAGAGGTGCCCGCAAGACCTTCTCCCGTTCCCGAGCGAGCGCTTGTTCGTTGGCAAGGGGGTTCCGCCGAGACAACGCCTCGGCCAGGACCTCGCCAAAGCCGAGGCGAGCCTCCCCTTCAATGAGAATCAAGCGCCAGGGCTGGAGTCGGCCGTGATCCGGGACACGAGCCGCGCTCTCGAGCATGGCGTGGACGGCCTGGGCCGAAGGGGGCGGCCCACCGAGCTTCAACGCCGAGCCGCGCGTGCAGAGAAGCTCCAGGGCATCCATGGCCCTCACCGCCCCGTGACGCGTTGATGCTGCTCGTTCGCGCGGCAATAGGCAAGGAGGGCGTCATACGCCGGGAACTGCCGCGCCATGTTCTCGAAGTCGTCCTTGCTCGTGGCCTGGAACCCCGTGGCCAGGGCGTAGAGCCCGGGCGACTCCGGCGTAAGGTCGCGATGAGCGGTGTCCGCTCCTCGCACAATCAGGGCCAGCGCGCGCAGCGCAGGATCGTCGAGCTTGTACTTCTCGAGGAACGCATCAAACGAACAGTGGTCGCCATGATGCCCCAGCTCCACGCCGGGGACATCGTAGGGAATCGCCTGCTCGCGCTCGGCCACCTTCATGACGTCGGCGGCGGGAACGAAGAGGAATACCGGCTCGCGATCGACAAACCGGCTGATCAACCATGGGCAGGCAATGCGGTCCACGCGGGCCTTTTCTCGGGTTACCCATTTCATGGCCTTCTCCTTTGCAGAAAGGAACGTGCACAGCTGGGCCGGTAGATGCGTCCGGGCACTCGCGGTCTCCTTTCTCTCGTTGGGATGTCCTGTGCTTCCACGCGCTGCCGCTCAGCCCCGCTCGACATAGACCAAGGCTCGATGCGTGTCGGGCAGAAACGCGTATACAGTGTTGCGGCTCGGATCGAACCCGAGGGTGTGGGCGCCCGCCTCCGTCCGAATCGTTTCCAATCGCCGTACCTGGTCAGTTTCGAACACCTCGATCAGCCCAGGCTCGCCGATCGCCACGTAGAGATGCCGCCGTTCCCGATTGAAGAAGATCACGTCGGGAACTCCGGCAAGCTCAGCCCGCGCCAGCTCCGCGCCTGATCGCGAATCAAGGACGATGAGCGTCTTGGCGTCGCACGCGCAGAACAGCCGATGGGACATCGCATCCAGGTCCAGCCCGTGCGGACCGGCCGCGGGAACGGCAAAGGTGCGGGCCACCAAGCGGGGATTCCCAGCCTCTATGACCGCGATCTGAGGCGGATCGGCAATGTTGACATAGAACCAGCCGGTCTCTGCGTCAAAGACCACCCAGCGGGTTCGGCCCGACACGGGGACGTCGGCGACCATCGCTCGAGCGGACGTGTCGACCACTGAAACACTGAATGACCCAGGCCGTGCCGGCTCCCCGACGTTCGCGGCCAGCAGGAGACAGCGGCCGGCATCATAGGCGAGGCCATTCGGTCTGAGGCCCACCTTCACCTTGACGAGCGCCTCCTCTTGATCTGGCGGGAAGATCCCCACGGTGTTCTCCGCGCGATTCGAGGTGAACACCAGATCGTGCTCTTCGGACACCAGGGCCCCCGCCACGCCCTCGAGGCGCGAGATCGAACCGAGATACGTGTTCGTTGCGCAGTCGACCACGTCCAGCGCGTCGTTGGCCGTGTGGGCGACATAGAGCCGCCCCCGTGGCCCATGCACCGCCGCGTGATCAAAGCCGCCCGGCTTATCGTGGGTGGGAAGCTGCACTTCACCGATCTGCTCGAGAATCATAGATGCGCCGTCATGTTATCCATCGAGCTTCACCTCCGTGCCGCGCCCGGTTGCGCGGGCTTTCTCGTAAACGGCCACCGCGGCGGCGACGTCTTGCAGCGCCGTCCCCGAGCTGTCGAAGACGGTGATCTCGTCGTCGCGCGTGCGCCCGGGGCGGCGACCCACCACGACATCGGCGAGCTCCGCATGCACCTGCGCGCGCGTCATCAGTCCGGCGGCAAGGACGTGTTGCAGCTCGCCGATCTCGGCGCATTGCTCGAGGACATCGACGACGAGCGTCGCCGACACGACGAGCGCGGGCTCCAGCTCCTGCTTGCCCCGGTTGTCCGCGCCGACCGCGGCGATGAAGGTGCCCGGCCTGACGTCGCCCGTCGTCACGAACGCGCGACGGGCCGGCGTACACGTTACGCACACGTCGCTCTCACGAAGCGCGGCCCGCAGGTCCTTGGCTGCCTCCACCCGCAGTCCGAGACTCGCGGTGGCGCGCGCGGCCATGCTCGCCGCGCGCTCGTAGTCCGTGTCGAGGACCCACGCGCGCTCCAAGGGCAGGACCGCGGCGATCGCCGCAAGTTGGAGCTCGCCCTGGACGCCGCAGCCCACGATCGTGGCCGTCCGCGCGTCGCGCCGGGCGAGAAATTTCGCGGCCACGGCCGTGGCCGCGCCAGTGCGAAGCGCCGTCACGCTGCCGGATTCGATGATGGCGAGCAGCGCGCCGGTGCTCGCATCGGCGAGCACGATCGTCCCCTGGATCGTGGGGAGCCCGAAGCGTCGCGGGTTCTCCGGGAAATTCGCGTTTGTCTTCGCCGCGAAATAGCTGCGCTCACCGACGAGCCCGGCCGCCTTAATGTGGAAGCCGCCGTCCGCGGCGGGCACACCAAGAACGCCCGGCCCCAGCGTGCGGCCTTCGGCATGCAGGCGGAAGGCGCGCTCCACCGCGCGGATACAGTCATGAAGCGTCAGGAGATCGAGCACGTCACCGCGTGAAAGGACGATGAGCGGCTCGGACACTCCATTCAACGAGTTTCCCTTCATGGCCTTCACTCCCTTCCAGGCACGGCAGCATAGAGCCCTTCGAAGAGCGTCAGTCCGTGCGTGAGCACTTGCTGGTCATCCGCATGCGCCGCGAGGAGCCCGCGGATCACCACATCGATCCCGCGCGCCTCGTCTCGCGGGAACTTGCCGTCGCGAAGGTCCGCCTCGTGCACGATTTCCGCGAGGCGCGTGAGGCGGCGATCCCGAAGCCCGGCCCGCTTCAGGAGCGTCTCGAAGGTGCAGTCGTCCCCCACGTGGCTGAGCTCGGCGCCGGGCGTGTCGAACGGGATGGCCTCCGTGGGGAACTCCCGCGGGTCCGCGAACAGGAAGGTGGCGTCGGGATCGATGAACCGCTTGATGAGCCAGGCCGAGGCAATGCGGTCCACGTGGGGACGACGACGCGTGACCCACTGGCGTCCTCGGAGGTCGCGGAGCTCGGGAGCGGGCTTCCCTCTACGTCTCGGTTCCTCGGATGGCCGTGTGCGCATGTCGATTGCCTCCCTGAGCCGCTCGACTTCGGCGCCCCCCGGCGCCTCGAAGAAATCGAGCTCGTGGAGCTTTTCGTAGTCCCTCTGGAGCTGGGCGAGCTCCGCCTGGACCCGCGGACTGGTCGCCGCCGACTTCCGGTCGAGCGTTTGCAGGAGTTTTCGGTAGCGCCCTCCAAGCCGGCGGTACTCGGGATTGCGGGCCTCGTGGAACAGTCGAACGATCTCGTCCGAGCTCATGTTCTCGATCTGCTCGACGCGCAGGAGCGTCGCCTCGCCCCCCGCCCGCTGAATCTCTTGGGCCAGCCACTGGAAGTGCTCGTAGTGGTCTGGGGAGTCGGGCAGCAGATAGACCGTCCGCTTGAGGGCAACGGCACCGATCGCCCGGAGCCGGCGCCACACCCGCACGCGCAGGCTCGACGGATTCGGCGGCAGGCTGACTATAAGGAGAAGAAGCCTTGTATCCATTGTGTTGCTACTATGAAACTACTGTTTCATCTTGTCAAGAGCCTCATAACGCTTTGCGTTACTCACGCCCGGCGGGCTATGCAACCTTTTGGTGTTACTCTCTACCTGCCCTCCTCCGAGCCTTCTGGTTGACGCAGCAGGCGTCCAGGCTCCCTGGCGTCTGGCTTCAGATGTCTCCCCCGCTTCCTGAGAGGCCAGGCCATGGAAGAAGTTGATCTTCGCCAGCGCGCGCGTGAGGCAATCCAGATTGGCAAACTCCCGAGCCGCCATCCTGATCGAACGTGGGGTGGTCCGGGCGTTGGTGCCCCCTGTGCGGTGTGCGAACAACCCGTGAAGAAGGAAGAGATGGAGTTCGAGGTCCAGTTTGCGCGAGATGGAGATGATGGTGGTGACCGCCAGTTCGGTGACCGCCACTTCGATATCTTTCACATCCACGTCCGATGTTTCGCCGCGTGGGAGTTGGAACGGGTGATGTAGTCGCGGTCAGACGCGAGGCCCGCGGAGCCTGGATCGGTCCGGAGTCAGGAGCCGCGGTGCTTGCTCGCTGACCGCCTCTCAGGTAAGGTGCGGGGCATCACGCGGCAGGAGTCGCGCCCGATGATGAGGCACCTCCGGCATTTCTCGACGTGGGAGGACAGACCATGACGGCGGTCAGCCAGCGGATCGCGTACTTCAACGGACGGTATGTCCCCGAAAGCGAGGTCCTGGTGCCGTTCCGGGACCGCGGCTTCAAGTACGGCGACGCGGTGTTCGACACCACCCGCACCTTCGGCCACCGCGTCTTCAAGCTCGCGGAACACGTGGAGCGTCTGTACCGCTCCCTCCACTATCTCCGGATCGACCCCGGCATCGCCCCCGCCGAGCTGGTGGCCATCACCGAGGAGGTGCTGCGCCGGAATCTCGTCCTTCTCGGGCCCGATGAGGACTACTGGGTCAGCCAGCGAATCTCCCGCGGCCTCGACGCCGCCGCCCGCGAAGTATGGCCCCGGACCGGCGCCACCGTGATCGTGGAGTGCCTGCCCCTCCCGCTCCGCGAGCGGGCCAGCCTCTACCGCGACGGCATCCGCGTGGTCACCCCCGCCGTGCGCCGCACGGCGCCGGAAGCCATGTCCCCCCGCGCCAAGACCCACAACTACCTCAACGTGGTCCTGGGCGATCTCGAGGCCAAAAGCCGGGATCCCGAGGCGTGGGCCGTGCTCCTCGACACGAACGGCCATCTCGCCGAGGGCATCGGGAGCAACATCTTCCTTGTCCAGGACGGCGAGATCCGGACGCCGCGTGAGGAGTTCGTCTTGGCCGGGATCAGCCGCGCCACCGTCATCGACTTGGCAACGGAGGCGGGCCTCACCGTGGTCGAGCAGGACCTCGATCTCTTCGACGCCTACGGCGCGGACGAGGCCTTCCTGACCTCGACGAGCCTCTGCATCTGCCCTGTCCAGAGCGTGAACGGGGTCGCCCCGCGGAGCGGGACCGTCCCCGGGCCGGTGACGCGTCAGCTCACGGACGCCTATCGCCGCTTCGTCGACTACGACTTCGTCGCCCAGTACCTGAAGCACCTGGACCGGTAGTAGGTCGGAGGGGGGCTCCGCCCCCCTTCCGAAGCCTCCCCCGAGAAGATTGCGCCGGCAAAGCCGGCGCTCGGAGCGGAAACATTCTTCCCTGCGAGGGCATGGGGATTACTTGAGCAGACTCCTCGCCGGCGAGAGTGGGCGACCCCGCGGCGGTTGCGTGAGCGTCCGCGTCAGGCCCGGGCTCCGGAGGCCGCGCGATCCATCAGGTCCTTCGCGCCGGCCTGGATCCACGGGAAGAAGCTGGTCATGATCGCGCGGACACCCATTCGCGTGTAGCGTTCCACGTTGGCGGCATTGACGAGCGTCCCCGCCGCGCGGCCAGACTGAACGATCTTCGCGATCGCCCCGTCGATCGTCTGCTGAACCTCCGGGTGGCCCGTGTCCCCGATGTGGCCCATCGACGTCGCC
This sequence comes from Candidatus Methylomirabilota bacterium, assembly GCA_036002485.1. Taxonomy (NCBI): domain Bacteria; phylum Methylomirabilota (SeqCode); species Candidatus Methylomirabilota bacterium. The sequence continues at coordinate 17,644 of DASYTI010000111.1, forward strand.
AAGTCGCTCGGCGCTACGAAGAAGACGTCGATGTGGTCGACCTTGAGGATGTCGTCGAGGTTCTGCACCGCCACGATGTCCTCGAGGAGGACGATCAGGAGGCTCTGGTCGTTTGCCGTCTTGAGGTAGTCGCCCACGCCGAAGCCCTGGCGGCTCGTGAACATGCCCCGCTTGCCGAGCGGCGCGAACTTGCCCGCCTCGACCACGGCCTCGGCTTCCCCGCGCGTGTTGACGTGCGGCACCACGATGCCCTGGGCGCCGCGGTCGAGGGTGCGATAGATCGTGGCGTAGTCGTTGTCCATCACGCGGACCACGGAGGTCATGCCCCAGAGATCGCACGCCCGGGTCAGGTTGCCCAGATCGGCGTAGTCGACGCCACCGTGCTCGCCCTCCAGCCAGATCCCGTCGGCGCCGAGCGGACCGAGCTGATCGATCAGGTCAGGTTCGTTGGTGCCGGCCAGGATGGTCGCCACCTGCCCGGCGGCCAGCCGTTGCTTCACGCGGTTCGGTCGGATGCTCATGCGGTCTCCCTTTCTTCTCTCGTATT
>DASYTI010000112.1 GCA_036002485.1 Candidatus Methylomirabilota bacterium
AGAGGGATAGAAGTCTCTGCCAGAGGAAAATCAAATCATCCCTCTCCCGTCAGGGGAGAGATAGAAGTCTCTGCCAGAGGAAAATCAAATCATCCCTCTCCCGTCAGGGGAGAGATAGAAGTCTCTGCCAGAGGAAAATCAAATCATCCCTCTCCCGTCAGGGGAGAGATAGAAGTCTCTGCCAGAGGAAAATTAAATCATCCCTCTCCCGTCAGGGGAGAGGGCAGGGTGAGGGGTGGTCTGGGCTAGGGCTTGACGATAAGGTCGATCTCCACGAGCCCACCAAGGGCCAGGCCGGTGACGCCGACGCAGGTGCGGCCGGGGAGCCGCCCGGGCTTGAAGTACGTGACGTACACCCCGTTCATGGCCGCGTAGTCCTGGAAGTTCACGAGGTAGACGCGCGCGAAGACGGCCCGCTCGAGGCTCGTGCCCGCGCCCGTGAGCACGCTCTGGAGATTGCGCATCACCTGGTGCGTCTGCTCGACGATGCCCCCCGGCACGAGCCGGTCGCCCGTCTGGGGATCAACCCCGAGCTGTCCCGTGACGAAGAGATAGTCCCCCGCGCGGACGGCGTGGCTATAGGGGGCGGTGGGCGGTGGAGGCGGGGCGCCCGGCACCATGAGGAACTCGAGGTCCATGGCCCGCGAGTCTAGCATCGTCTGGCCAAGGGCAGCCGAGGCTGCTATTCTGCCCGCCGTGAACCAGACTTCGGACATCACGATCATCGGCGGCGGCATCATCGGGCTGGCCACCGCCATGGCCCTCACCGACCGCTACCCCCGCGCGCGGCTCACCATCCTGGACAAGGAGCCGAAGATCGCCGCGCACCAGACCGGCCACAATAGCGGCGTCATCCACTCGGGCATCTACTACAAGCCCGGCTCGCTCAAGGCGAAGCTCTGTGTGGAAGGCGCGCGGCTCATGAAGGCCTTCTGCACCGAGCACGGCATTCACTGGGAGCCCTGCGGCAAGCTCATCGTGGCCACGGATCAGCAGGAGCTCCCGCGCCTGCAGAGCATCTACGAGCGCGGCCAGGCCAATGGCCTCTCGGGTCTGAAGATCCTCGAGGCCGAGGAGGTGCGGGGCATCGAGCCCCACTGCCAGGCCGTGCGCGCCATCGTCGTGCCCGAGACGGGCATCGTGGACTACATCCAGGTCGCCGGGAAGATGGGCGAGCTGCTCGAGAAACGCGGCGTCGACATCATGACGTCGGCGGGGGTGACGGCCATCGGGCGGACGGGGCGGGGGCTCGTCCTGGAGACGCCCCGCGGGGCATTCTCGAGCCGCTTCCTCGTCAACTGCGCGGGTCTCTACTCGGACGAAGTGGCCCGGCTCATGGGGATCCAGCCCGAGGTCCGCATCATTCCTTTCCGCGGCGAGTACTACATGCTACGGCCCGAGCGCCGCTCCCTCGTGCGGAACCTCATCTACCCCGTGCCCGATCCCGAGTTCCCGTTTCTGGGCGTCCATTTCACCCGCACCGTCCACGGCGACGTCGAGGCGGGGCCCAACGCGGTGCTGGCCTTCGCCCGCGAAGGCTATACCCTCGGCACGGTCAGGCCCGGGGAAGTGCTCGGGATGCTCGGCTATCGCGGCTTCTGGTCGATGGCGGCCCGCTACTGGAAGATGGGCGCCTACGAGATGTATCGCTCCGCGAGCAAGTCGGCCTTCGTGCGCTCGTTGCAGAAGCTGGTGCCGGACATTCGCGAGGCCGACATCGAGCGGGGCGGGGCTGGCGTGCGCGCCCAGGCGGTGGCGCCCACCGGCGCCCTCGTGGACGACTTCAAGATCAGCGTCACCGAGGGCGCCGTCCACGTGGTCAATGCCCCCTCGCCGGCGGCCACCGCCTCCCTCGCCATCGGTCGCCACATCGCCGGCCTCGCCGCGGACACCTTCGGCTCGGCTCTCTAGCGCGAACTATTCACGAGCGCGCGTACCGCATCCTGGCCTCCCCCTCACCCTGCCCTCTCCCCCTGCGGGGGCGAGGGATCAAAATAAATCCCTCTCCCTCGGAGAGGGAGAGGGCCGCAGTTCGAGCTAAGCGGCGCAGCCGCGAGGCGAGGGCTGAGTAGACCAGGGTGGCGTTGTCCCGCGAATAGTCCAGGCTAGGAGCCTCGAGAGCTACGAGGCGCCGGGGGCGCCCGCTCCTCCCTCGGCCTTGCGCGCGCGATCCTCGGCCCGCTCCTCGGCCTTCCGAGCGCGCTCTTCAGCTTCGCGCGCGCGATCCTCGGCGGCGAGCATGCGGCTGACGAGGTCCTTGATGATGGCCATGGCCAGCCCCGGATTGGTGCGGACCATGGCGTCGAGGCGGTTGGCCGGGATGACCATGAGCGTCACGGCGTCGGCGGCGATGGCCGTGGCCGAGCGCGGGATATTCCGGAAGAGGGCGAACTCGCCCAGGAGCTCCCCCTTGCTCTGCACGCGCAGGAGCTTCTCCTCGCCTCCCAGGTTCTTGCGGATCTCCACCTTGCCCAGGTGGATCAGAAAGGCTTCGCTCTTGGCGTCGTCACCTTCCTTGAAGATCACGTCGCCAGGGTTGAATGTGCGGGTCGGCACGTCCCCGATCTGACGGCTCATGCGCTGCCCTCATGGTATAGAATGGCCAACAGTGGCCCTATGATACGCCGATTCGTGATTCCGCTGGCCCTGGGCCTCCTCACCGGGGCGGTCTGGACGCCTCACGCCCATGCCCAGCAGCCGCTCTCCGTCCAGGAGACTGTGCTGCGGGCCAAGCCGGCGACCGTGCTCGTGATATCCGAGGTCGCCGCGGAGGTGACGCTCAACTGCGCCGACGGCGTCCAGACGATCACGCCTCGCGCTCCTGGCGGGCAGTTCAAAGGCCCGGACCCAATGGTCTTCCGCGAAACTGGCACGGGCTGGTTCATCGATCCCACGGGCTGGGTCATCACCAATGGCCACGTCGTCCAGCCCGCCCACGAGGTGCCGCGCTGGCTCGTCAACCAGCTAGCGCAGCGGGCGGTCACGGCGGCCTGCCTCGGCCCCGCGATGCAGGCCGTGAGGATGCAGCCCGGCGAGAGCCCCGACAAAGAGGACGCCATCAAACGGCGCCTCCTCGACAAGGTGCTCCCCACGGCCAAGGTGAACATCACTCCGTCGATCTCCGTGGTGCTCTCGAGCGGGTTGCGCCTCAAGGGCGAGGTCAAGAAGTACAGCCCGCCCGTCAGCGCCGAGCTTGGCGGCATGTCGGGACGGGACCTGGCCATCCTCAAAGTGCCGGACGGCACGTATCCAATGCTGCCGCTCGCCGACTCCACGGCGGCGCAGATCGGTGATCCGCTCCGCATCCTGGGTTTCCCCGGCGTGGTCCTGTCTCACGAGCTTCTGAACAAATCGGCCACCGTCGAGGCCTCGGTTACCAACGGCGCTATCTCGGCCTTCCAGAAGGACAGCGCCAACCACCCGGTGATCCAGACGGACGCCCCCGCGGCGTGGGGCAATTCGGGAGGGCCGGCCGTCAACTTCAAGGCCGAGCTGCTCGGCGTGCTCACCTTCGTGTCGCTCGCGCCGGGGCCCGAGGGCAGCATCGTGCAGGGCTTCAACTTCATCATCCCATCCCAGGCCGTGAAAGACTTTGTGAAAGACACGCCCCTCAAGATCAACGAGCAGGGCAAGTTCAATCCGGTCTGGTTCGCCGGCCTGCGCGCGTTCTTCTCCGATGATTGGCACACGGCCAAGCGGAAGTTCGAGGACGCCGACAAGATCCAGCCCGGCCTCACCGACGTCAAGCGCATGCTCGGCGAGGCCATCGAGAAGGTCAAGAACCCGCCCCCGAAACCCTTCCCGTGGTTCTGGGTCACCATCGGCGTGACGCTGGTGTCGGCGGGAGGCTACGGCGGCCAGCTCCTCTTCCGCTGGCAGAAGAACCGCTACCGCGTCGGGCCGTCGGAGATCTTCAAGCTAATCGAGGCAGGCAAGCAACCCATCGTGCTCGACACGCGACAGCAGGATGCCTACGACAAGATGCCCATCAAGATTCCCGGCTCGATCCGGCTCGCGCCGGAGGAGCTCAAGAGTGGGGGCGTGGCCGGCCTCGACCTCGATACCTCGCGCCCGGTGGTCGCGTACTGCACCTGAGTGGACGAGCACACGAGCGCCAGTATGGCGCGCGACCTGAGGAAGCTGGGATTCAAGGACGTCAAGATTCTCAAGGGCGGACTCGGGGCCTGGACCAAC
>DASYTI010000113.1 GCA_036002485.1 Candidatus Methylomirabilota bacterium
GACGGTGGCCAAGAGCCTGAACATGGACGTGACCGCCGAGGGCGTGGAGACGGAAGGGCAGCTGGCCGAGCTCAAGGCGCTCGGTTGCGATCGCGCTCAGGGCTTCCTCTTCGCCCGGCCCGTGACGGCGGAGCGAGTGGCCCCCCTGCTTGCCTCGGACCAGTCGATGGAAACCGTCCGCGCCTAGCTCCTGCTCGACGAGGGGCGCCGGCTACCGCCGGGCAATCAGTCGCCGGAAGACAGCGCCGTGCTCGAAGCCGTAGCCTTGGGCGCGCTCGGCGGCGTTTTGCTTCACGCGGGCGCCGATGGTCTCCCCGGGCGGCACATTGAAGCCCGGCACCTGGCTCTCGTGGCGGACGAGCGCAGCGACCTGCTTGTCGATCCAGCCCGTGACATCGACGATGATCTCCGGCTCGTCCATGCCCCAGTACCAGAGCTCCCGGACGCGATGCGGCTCGAGCTTGTCGTCCGTGATGTGCTCGGGAAAGTGCAGGTGATCGCGAGCGAAGGGATACACCGCGTCGGTGGTCACCATGCCGACCATGCGGTGATCGCGGTGCTGGAAGCCCTTCATCCGGTACGGGTCGTGCGCGAATACGGTGTGCGGGCGGTACTGCCGGATGGCGCGCACGACGTCACCCAGGAACTCGCGGCTGTCCTGGAGCCCGCCATCCGGATAGCCCAGCATGAGCAGATTCTTCACGCCCATGAAGTCGGCGGCGGCGCGCTGCTCCCGGGCGCGCTGATCCATGAGCTCACCCGGCGTGAGCGATCGGTCGGAGGTGCCCGCGCCCCCATTCGTGCAGAGCACGTAGGTGACCTCGCAGCCGGCCGCCACCCACTTGGCAATGACCCCGCCGGAGCCAATCTCGGCGTCGTCCGGATGAGCGAAGACGACCATGGCGCGATCGGGAACCTCGGTGACGATGTCCAGCTTCCGGACGGACTCATCGATGGGCATGAGAAGATTCTACACGGGCCTCGCGTCATTCCGCGCACGCATCAGCCTTCGTACTGGGCCAGATTGGGCGTTGGCACTGGGGCAAGTTGCGAGCCAGACGAGGCCCGAGGGAGCCAGCAATGCGAGGTGTACGTGGGTGTACGTTGAGCGTTGCTGGCGACCGAGAACGAAGTATGGCGAAGCAAATTGCCCCAGTGCCCGGGCTTCTTGCCGCGTCCGTCCCGGGCGCGTATAGTCCCCCTGACCAATTGGGCGCGGGCGCGGCCGCGCCCTCCCAGTCGTCTCCTCATGCCTCTCAATGGGAGAGATGCACATGCGGACACCACGGGCGTTGACCATCCTCCTCCTCCTGGCCGTCCTGGCCACCGGCGTCACCATGCTGGGGTCCGCCGTGGCCCAGAAGAAGCCGATCAAGATCGGCTTCCTGGCGCCCCTCACGGGCGGCGCCGCCCAGATCGGGCGCGATACGGTGAACGGGTTCGAGATGTACCTGGAGGAAGCAGGCCAGCAGATGGCCGGCCGGAAGGTCGAGGTCATCGTCGAGGACACCGCGGGCAATCCGGGCACGGCCATCACCAAGTTCCGTAAGTTCGTGGAGAGCGACCGCGTGGACATGGTGGTGGGCGAGGTCTTCGCGCATATCGGCTACGCCCTCGCCCCCAAAGCCGAGGAGTACCGCATGCCCACCATCTTCCCGGTGATCGCGGCGGACGACCTGACGCAACGGAAGCCGTCGAAGTGGGTGGTGCGGCTCGGCTGGACGGGGAGCCAGCCCTCCCACCCATTTGGGGAGTACGCGGCGAAGACCCTCGGCTACAAGCGCGTGGCCGTGTTCGGAACGGACTACGCCTTCGGCTACGAGGTGGTGGGCGGGTTTCAGCGGAGCTTCGAGGAGGCGGGCGGGCAGGTCATCCAGAAGCTCTGGGCGCCGCTGGGGACCACCGATCTCGCGCCGTACCTCTCGCAGATCAAGCGCGACGCGGACGCGGCCTTCATCATCGTGGTGGCCGCCTCCGCCCTCCGCTTCCCCGCCCAGTATCAAGACACCGGCCTGCGGGGACGCCTGCCCGTCATCGGGGGCGCCGTCATCGTGGACGAGTCCATCCTGCCCTCCTTCGGCGACGAGGCGCTCGGGATCGTCACGCCCCTCATGTACAGCGCCGCCCTCGACACTCCGGTCAACAAGCGCTTCGTGACGGAGTACCGCAAGCGGTACGGCAAGATACCCTCGTACTTCTCGGAGACGTGCTATACGTCTGCCCGCTGGATCAGCGAGGCCGCGCGCACCGTCGGGGGCAACGTGGAGGACCGGGAGAAGTTCATGGCCGCCTTCCGCAAGGTCGAGATCCCGGACGCGCCGCGCGGGCCCGTCAAGCTCGACGCCTGGGGCAACCCGATCCAGAACATCTACGTGCGCAAGGTGGAGCGCAAGGGCGGCGAGCTGCAGAACACCGTCATCCACACCTTCCCCGCCGTCTCGCAGTTCTGGACGTACAAGCCGGAGGACTTCCTCAAGCAGCCGGTGTACAACCGCGACCAGCCGCCCTGCCGGTACTGCTAGGGCGTGGCGGGGGCGCGCCGGGGAGCCGTCTGATGAAGGTGACCACGCTCGAGACCTACTTTCTGTCCGCGCCCTTGCCGCAGCCCGTCCGCACGTCGACCCACCGGATCGCCAGCGTGAGCGAGGTCATCGTCAAGCTCACCACGGACGCCGGCCTCGTGGGCATCGGCGAGGCGCATGGTCCGTTCCTGTTCCAGCCGGGCCCGGAGGGACTGCGCAGCGTGGGCGACATTCTGAGGGCCATCACGCCGCTCGTGGTCGGACAGGACCCCTTCGACGTCGAGCGGATCTGGCAAGACCTGTTCGCCCTGACCTATACGAGCGTGCGCGGGATTCCCCCCCTGGCGCGACAGCAGCGCCCCCTCGTGACGGCCATGAGCGCCATCGACATCGCCCTCTGGGATCTCAAGGGCAAGGCGATCGGCCGCCCGGTCTGGGCATTGCTGGGGGGAGCGCTCCGCCGGCGCGTGCCGGCCTACGTGACGGGCTTCTACTACCGAGATGGTGAGCGCCCGGACGATCTCGCGCGCGAGGCGAGCATGTACGTGGAGCAGGGCTATCGCACGGTCAAGGTCAAGGTGGGAGGACTGACTCCGGAGGCCGATGCCGAGCGCGTGGGCAGGATCCGGAAGGCCGTGGGGAAGGACGTGGCCATCATGCTGGACGCCAACCGGGGATGGAACCTGCCCACGGCGGTGCGCGCGGCCGGCTTGTGCGGGGAGCACGACATTTTCTGGCTGGAAGACCCCATGCCCTGGTACGACGAGCGGCACACCCTCGCGCGGCTGAAGGCCGAGGTCAACATTCCCATCGCGGCCGGCGAGACAGAAGTGAGCCCCTTCGGCCTGCGCACGCTGCTGGCGGAAGGGCTCGTCGACTATCTGATCATCGACTCGACCTGGGCGGGGGGACTGACGACCTGGCGGAAGGCCGCCGTCATGGCCGAGCTGTACCAGGTGCCCATGGCCGCGCATCACGATCCCCAGATCCATGTGCATGCGGTGGCCGCCAGTCCGACCGGGTTCATCCTGGAATCCTTCGCAGACCCGACCCGTGATCCTTTGTGGTTCGAGCTGTTTCGCGAGCGCCCGTCCATCGTCGACGGCTTCATGGCGCTGCCCGAGGCGCCGGGGCTCGGGCTGGAGCTTCGCGATGAGACCCTGGAGAAGTACGGCGTGAAGATCGGCTGACCGAGGTGCTAGTCGGAGAAAAGGCGTTGGAGATAGTCGGTGTTCGAGCGCCGGCTTCGCCGGCGCAATCGATTCTTGGGGGGAGGTTTCGGAAGGGGGGCGAAGCCCCCCTCCGACGTCCCTAGGTCATGAGGATGACAATGACGATTCCCCAGATGGTGAGGAGGGTATTGCCGACGGCATAGGTGACGGTGTAGCCGAGGGCCGGGATCTTGCTCTGGACCACGTCCTGGACAGCTCCCAGCGCCGCCCCCGTCGTCCGCGCCCCCGCCACGCAGCCAAGCGCGATGCCCGGATGGAAGCGGAACACGTACCGCGCGAGCGGCGGCCCGATGAGCAGGGGAATGGCCGTCACCAGGATGCCGGCCAGGAAGAGGCTGAGGCCGGCCTCGCGGAGTCCGGTCACGAATCCGGGGCCCGAGTTGATGCCGACCACCGCCATGAAGATGTTCAGGCCCACCGAGTTCATCATCCACAGGATGGGCTCCGGCACGCCGCCGAAGGACGGGCGCACGGACCGGAGCCAGGAGAAGACGAGGCCTGCGATCAGCGCGCCGCCGCTCGTACTGAGGCTCAAGGGCACCTCGCCCACCTTGATGGCGAGGGCTCCGATGAAGGCGCCGATGGTGACGCCGGCCCCCACGAACAGGATGTCGGACATGTTGGGGGAGCGGCCGGGGAGGCCCGGGTCCCGGCTCACCCGGTGGCCGGCCCGGCGCGGCTCCACGAGGGCCAGCACGGGGCCGCTCGCGCCAACCGGACGACTGACCTCCGGAGCAAGGGCGAGCGCGCCGAAGGTCCTGCCCTCGCGGGTCTTCTCGCCGCCCACGTGGAGGGTAGCGTCCGGGAGCGGTCTGACAGACTCCTCGCTGAGGAGCATCTCCGTCAAGGAGACGCGCTGACCCCGCGCGACCAGCTTGAGCTCCGCGGCGTGGGCTTGACGAGCCATCTTGGCCTCGTACTCCTTGCAGGCGCCCTCGACATTGCCGCCCACGAGCGTCGGTCCCAGGGCTGACAGGATCCAGGCTGACCCCGCGGTGCCGAAGATGTAAGTCACCGCATAGGCCACCGGCATGGCGTCGATCAGGCGCTTCTTCTCATGGTCCGGGAGGGCGAGCTTGTTGATGGCCTCCGCGGCCGTCCCGAGGAGCCCGGAGATCGTCTGGGAGCCCGCCAGGAGGCCTGCGGCCTGGCCGACGTCGTAGCCGAGGGCCTTGGCCACGGCGTATCCCACGGCCAACGACACCACGCACTGCACGGACGCGAAGATCGCCTGGGGCACCCCTTCGTTCTTCAACCCTCGGAAGAACTCGGGGCCGGCGCCATAACCCACAGCAAAGAGGAACATCAGGAAGAACGTCGCCTTCACACTGGCGGAGATGGTGATGTGCATCTGCCCGATGAGGACACCCATGAGAAGCGTTCCGGTGACCGAGCCGAGGCTGAAGGTGCCGATCTGGAGGCCGCCTATCCAGTAGCCCAGGGCCAGGGCGAGAAGGATCGAGAGCTCGGGATAGTGCCGGAGTATTGCGATGAGCTCGTCCATGTGCCGCCCTCTCGGGGCCGATTTGGAATGCGACCGTGGGCAACCGGTCGCGCGGCCCGGGGGCGTCTTCATGGCAAGAGCGGTTCCATCTCCTGCTGGCCCGACGTCAGTCTTCGATCACCTCCGTGGTTGTTCGGAAACGCGACGTTGAATCTTGGAATTCACAGACTTGCCTCGTACGGGCGACGGTAGGCATCACGGCCTCGCGACACGCAATGGGAAACTCCTTTCATGGTCTGTCGAGAAAGTTTCCAGTGTCGCGCGTCACGCGGAGAACACGTGACGTCACGAGTGTTCCAGGACAGTCAAGGCCGAGTTCGATCAAGTGGTAGAGCGGCTCGAGAAAGCTCCTGTCCACTCGAGTGGGAACGGGGGGCTCAGCGGGCGGAGACGGTCACGGTCCCCGGCAAGGCTCGGCTCCTCGCGGGAGCGGATAAGCAACAGCGCCGGCCGGCCGGGCCGATTGACAGGCCAGAGCCGTTCACATAGATTCATGGCAGCGGCCGCCCGCGCGGCTCCCCAACGACCGATGCGCATGCCGATCAGCGGACCCGAGGGGCCGCAAGAAAGGAGCGTCCGCCCATGCCGATGTACCTGGATGTCCACAACAAGGTCGATGGCCTCAGCACCGAGATGGCTGCCGAGGCCCACAAGAAAGATCTCGCCGTGCAGGGAAAGTACGGAGTGAACTACATCCGGTACTGGTACGACGAGGGCACGGGAAAGGTGTTCTGTCTCTGCCAGGCTCCCAGCAAGGAAGCGGCGGCGGCGGTGCACCGCGAGGCTCACGGCACCGTGGCCGACGAGATCATCGAGGTGAAGGAAGGCTCGTAGGACTCCCGGCCGGTTCCGCCGGGGGCGGCCGGAAGCCCCACGGGAGCGTGATTGTGAGCTGCCCGCAGTGCCGACAGAACAACCCCGCCGGCGCCAAGTTCTGCAGCGGCTGCGGCGGGCGCCTGGAGGCGGTCTGTCCGGCGTGCGGGCACCCCAACCTGTCGGGCAGCCGGTTCTGTAACGAGTGTGGCAAGCCGCTCGCGGCGCCGTCCGTCGCGGCGGCAGCGCTCGTGTCTCCCCAGAGCTATACCCCTCGCCATCTGGCCGAGAAGATCCTGACCTCTCGCCACGCGCTCGAGGGGGAGCGCAAACAGGTCACGGTGCTGTTCGCCGATATGAAGGGTTCGCTCGAGCTACTCGCCGACCGAGATCCCGAGGAGGCGCGCAAGCTGCTGGACCCTGTCCTCGAGCGCATGATGGAGGCGGTGCACCGCTACGAGGGCACCGTGAACCAGGTCATGGGCGATGGCATTATGGCGCTCTTCGGCGCCCCCCTCGCCCACGAGGACCACGCCGTGCGCGCCTGCTACGCCGCCCTCGCCATGCAGCAGGCCATCCGCCGCTACACGGCCGAAGTTCGTCGGGATCACGGCATCGAGGTCCAGATCCGCGTCGGCCTCAACTCCGGCGAGGTGGTCGTGCGGGCCATCGGAAGCGATCTGCGGATGGACTACTCGGCGGTGGGCCAGACCACTCACTTGGCCGCGCGCATGGAGCAGCTCGCGACTCCGGGCTCGACGCGGCTCACCGGCGAGACGCTCCGGCTCGCCGAGGGGTTCATTCAGGTCGTCCCGATCGGTCCGATCCCGGTCAAGGGGCTGGCGGTCCCGGTCGAGGTGTTCGAGCTGGCCGGACCATCGGCGACGCGCACGCGGCTTCAGGCGGCGGCAGCACGGGGGTTCACCCGGTTCGTGGGGCGCGGCCAGGAGCTCGACCATCTCCGCCAGGCCCTCGACAAGGCGCGAGGGGCTCAGGGGCAGGTCGTCGCCGTGGTGGGCGAGCCCGGGGTGGGGAAGTCGCGCCTACTCTGGGAGTTCATCCACTCGCACCGGACGCAGGATTGGCTCGTGCTCGAGTCGAGCTCCGTCTCCTATGGCAAGGCCAGCGCTTATCTGCCCGTCATCGACCTCTGCAAGAGCTACTTCCGGATCGAGGCGCGCGATGATGCGCGCGGCATCCGGGAGAAAGTCACGGGCAAGCTCCTGACGCTCGACGAGTCGTTGCGAGCCATGGTGCCAGGCTTCCTCTCCCTCCTGGACGTGCCGACCGACGACGCCTCCTGGGACGCCCTCGACCCCGGGCAGCGCCGCCGGCGGACCGTAGATGGCCTGCGTCGGATGCTCCTCCGGGAAAGCCAGATCCAGCCGGTGTGCCTGGTATTCGAGGATCTGCACTGGGTGGACGCCGAGACCCAGGGCCTCCTCGACGCGCTGGTGGAGAGCCTTCCAACGGCGCGAATCCTCCTGCTCGTCAACTACCGGCCGGAGTACAGCCACGGCTGGGGAGGCAAGACCTACTACAGCCAGCTCCGGCTCGACCCGCTGCCTGCCGGAAGCGCGGAGGATCTGCTGCGCGCGCTCCTCGGGGAGGCCGAAGAGCTCGACCCGCTCAAGCATTTCCTCGTAGAGCGAGCGGAGGGCGTTCCCCTCTTCCTCGAGGAGAGTGTGCGGGCCCTCGTGGAGAGCGGGGCGTTGACCGGCGATCGCGGCGCCTATCGACTGGCGCGGCCCTTCGACACCATCCAGGTGCCGGCCACCGTGCAGGCGATCCTGGCCGCGAGGATCGATCGCCTTCCGCCAGAGGATAAGACCCTTCTGCAAACGGCCGCGGTCATTGGCAAGGACGTGCCGTTCGCACTCCTCCAGGCCGTCGTTGAGATCCCGGAGGACGCACTCCGGCAAGGGCTCGGTCGCCTCCAGGCCGCCGAGTTTCTGTACGAGACCGCCCTTTTCCCGGATCTGGAGTACACCTTCAAGCACGCGCTGACCCAGGAGGTCGCCTACACGGGCCTGCTCCAGGAGAGGCGCCGCACCCTCCACGCCAGGATCGTCAAGGTTTTCGAAACGCTCTACCCCGAGCGCACGACCGAGCGGACGAGCTGGCTCACGCTTCACGCGTTCCGGGGCGAGGTGTGGGACAGGGCGGTGGCGTATCTGCGCGGCACCGAGTTTCCCACCTGGGATGGCTATTCTAGCGGCTTCGGCGCCCTCGAGAGCGCGGGCGCTCTCTGGTGGATGGGCGACCACCAGCACGTGATCACGACAGCCCAGCGAGAGCTGGGAGCGGCCCCGGCCATGGCGGCCTGGGGTTTCGGGCTGGTCATCGCGACGAATTTGCGGATCGGTCAAGCCTATCATTCGCTCGGCGAGTACTTGCGCGCGATAGATTCTCTCCGCAAGAACATCGAGATGCTGGGAGGCGGGTCGGCCGACGATCGCACCTACATGATCGGGCTGCCCTCCGTGCTGTCTCGCAGCTGGCTCGCCTTGTGCTTCGCCGAGCGGGGCGAGTTCGACGAGGGATTGGCGGCCGGCGAGGAGGCGCTGCGCGTCGCCGAGGCCAGCGATCCGGGCTATAGCCTGGTCGTGGCAAGCGGCGGCCTCGGAAGCGCGTACTTGCTCAAGGGAGACCTGGACCGCGCCGTCACGATCCTCGAGCGCGGCCTGCCGCGTGAGCCGGTCGAGCCGATCACACGCGCGTGGCCCTTCGTCGCCTCCGCCCTGGGAGCGGCGTACACGTACGCCGGGCGGGTCGACGACGCGCTGCCGCTCCTCGAGCAGTCGGTTGACCGAGCGGCGGCAATGAAGCTGAGGGCCAATCAGTCTGTTCGGCTGGCGCGGCTCGCAGAGGCACATCTGAGGGCCGGCCAGCCCGAGAGCGCGTTCACAATCGCCGCGCAGGCCCTCGACCTCGCCCAGGAGCACCGCGAGCGCGGCCACGAGGCGCATATCCTCCGGCTGCTCGCCTCGATCGAGACGGAGCGCGACGCTCCGACCCTTGACCGGGCCGAGGAGGGTTACCGGAAGGCCCTCGCCCTCGCCGAGCAGCTCGGTATGCGACCGCTCCAGGCCCACTGCCATCTCGGCTTCGGCCGCCTGTATCAGCGAATGGGCGACGGCAAGTCTGCCTCGGCGATCTCGGCCGCGCGCGACCTCTTCCGCGCCATGGACATGACCTTCTGGCTGCGTGACTCCGAATAGGAGCCGCGCTGCTGCTGAGCGCCGGGAGCATGGCCGGCGCTCTGAGCGTGGGCGGCTGCTCCGCAATCCTTGACAAGGGGAGAACATGGACCCGGATGACGTGACGGCGAAACTGCTTCGTGAAGTCGAACAGATCCGACCTGTTCTCTTGGCCAACGCAGCGAGTGCCGAGGCGAACCGACAGCTCTCGAGCGCGGCGTACGACGCCATGCATGAGGCAGGGTTGTTCGCGATGCTCGCCCCCAGAGCCCATGGCGGCCTCGAACTACACCCCGTCGAGGCCATGCGAGTATGGGAGGCCGTCACACGTATCGACTCGGCCGCGGCATGGAACCTGGTGATGAATCAGGCCATCGCCGCCTACGCGGCCTGGCTCCCTGCCGACGGCGCACAAGAGCTCTTCCGCGACGGGCCACCGACGGTGGCGGGCGCGCTCAATCCCCCTGCAGCGGCAACCCGAGTCGAGGGGGGATGGCGCATCACGGGACAGTGCCCCTTCGGGAGTGGATGCCACAACGCGAAGTGGCTGGCCATGCCGGCGGTGGAGATGGACGGCGGCCGCCCGAAGGTCGATCCGGCGACAGGGCGGCCGGCGGCGCCATTCGGGGCGTTCTTTCCTCGTACCGCCGCGAAGATTCTCGACACGTGGCACACCGTGGGCATGCGTGGCACCGGCTCGACCGACTATGCGGTGCAGGACCTTTTCGTCCCCGACCGCCTGACCGCGCCCGTGGCGCCGCTCCAGCATCCGGCCCCCGGTTTCGAGGGACCGGTGTTCCGCATGTGGCCGTGGACCGCGATCCTCGGAGAAGCGACAGTGTCCGTCGGGGTGGCGGCCGCTGCTGTCGACGCCGCGGTGTACCTCTGCCGGACAAAGACACCGGCCTACAATGCGACCCCGTTGCGCGAGCAGCAACTTGCCCAGTTTCTGCTGGGAAAAGCCAAGGCCAGGGTGGAGGCGTCGCGTGACACCCTCTACCGCGCCGCGGAAGCGGCATACGCAGACGTCGAGCGCAGCGCCGCTCTCCTGTCGGTGGACGCGAAGATTCGATTGCAGCTCGCCGTGTGTTTCGCCGCGGAAGCCTGCGCAGAAGCGGTCCGGTTCGTGAACGACGTGACGGGCACGTCATCCATCCGCGAGGAGCACCCGTTCGAACGTCACTTCCGTGACGCTCACGTGCTGTTGCAGCACTCCTCCAAGTCCAGCGCGCGTTACGGATCCGCAGGGCGATTGATGCTCGGCCTGGAGAATGACTGGGTGTGGCTGAGCTTCTAGCTCGGATTATGAGCGAACGCCTCACCCCCTCACCCTGCCCTCTCCCCCACTGGGGGAGAGGGATCAGAATGAAGAGACCAGCGGCGCGAGAATGTTCCGCCCGTCCATATCGCGCCTGTCTACAGTAGGACGCCCCGCGAGGGCCGGGGCTCCTTCAAGCCGCCCCAGGCCAAGGCATCCTGTCGTGGATTGTGGCTGCGTGATACCATCGCGTCGCCAGCGCACGTAGTCCGCCGCTCCATCAGGAGGCTTTGATCGATGCCGATCCGGAACGTGGGCCGCCCCATCAAGCGGCTCGAAGATCCAAAGCTCATCACGGGCAGCGACCCCTATGTCAACGACGTGCGGCGCGGGCTCGAAGGAGCGCTCTGGCTCGCCTTCACGCGCAGCCCCCATGCCCATGCCGTGATCAAGCGGATCGAC
>DASYTI010000114.1 GCA_036002485.1 Candidatus Methylomirabilota bacterium
GAGGAGGTAGTCGAGAGCGAAAGAGATCCACGTGACGGGCATGTAGTGGCCCATGTGGGCCGTGGTGAACATCCATCGGAGATTGTCCAGGCCCAGGCCCCGGTACGCGAGATTCTGGCGCAGGGTCGAATCGTCGTCCCAGTCCACGAAGTCATTGTCGAGGACCCGCGCGAAGGCGAGGAACGTGGCCGCGGCCACCACAAGCGCCCCCGTCCATTCGGGCCATGCGGTCGCGAGGCGGGTGTCCCACGAGACGGCGGGTGCGCCGGTTCGCGCGCCCGCTCGAGTCTTTCCCCCGGACGGCCGGCGCCGGGGCCGGGTCACGCGCACACCGTGGAGTGGCCTCGCGGGACCCGGACTAGTGACCGTGGTGCAGGAAGGGCAGTCGGAACAGCAGCGCGTAGCCGTTGACGGTCAGGGTGGCGCCGATGAGGGCCAGGAGCACGCTGAAGAAGAAGACGGGGCGCGAGCGGGACAGGATGGACACCGAGGACATCACGATGGCGATCTGGAGAAACACCTCGGCCACATCGAAGTAGGGATCTTTTGCCTGGAAGCGATCGCGCGCCGCCTCCAGGCGCTTGGCCGCCTGCTCGATCTCCTTCTTCTCCGCGTTGTAGCGCGTCTCCTCCTCGTCGTACTTCCGGAGCACCGCCTCGAGCTTCTCGCGCGCCTCGGGGCGCAGGGAGGGGCCGCGCTCGATGAGATCGGCCTCCAGGCGCATCTTCTGACTCCGGTATTGATGCTCGCGGATGACCTTGGCCTGATAGAAGGCCCATTGATCGGACGACTGCTGCTGGGCGAGGAGCATCTCCTTGGTGGCGTTGTTGCCCCCGAGTCCGGCGAGGGCGAGCATCACGGCGAAGACGGCCGTAACGAGCGCCACCCGCCGGCCGAAGCTGCTCTCGGCTTTCTCGTGGATCTCCTCGGGGTTCGGCAGCTCGACTTCAGGCATGTCGTTGCGGTCGCCTGCGGTTCAGAAAGGGCCCAGATGCGAGGCGGCGCCCGAAGGCTGCATGCGAGGCGTACTCCCTGTACGTTGAGCGTGCAGCCGACAACGAAGCAGATGGGCCTTTTTCAGCCGCCTGCTAGCTTCGCGATAGAATCTCGGCGAGGAGGGCGGGATCGATGTTGCCGCCCGAGAGGACGACACCGACGCGGGAGCCCTTGGGCATGGGCAGCTTGCCCGCGAGAAGAGCGGCGGCAGGGACGGCCCCGGTGGGCTCGACCAGGATCTTGCCGCGCAGGAGCAGGAAGCGCACCGCCTCTTCGATCTCCTTGTCAGAGACGAGTAGCACGTCGGTGAGGGTCTGCTGGTTGATGGGGAACGTCAGCGCGCCCGGGGAGAGATTGCGGATGCCGTCGGCGATGGTGGGCGGGGGCGCGATCGTCACGCGCTCGCCCTTCCTGAAGGACAGATACGTGTCATTGGCGGTATCCGCCTCGACGCCGTAGATCTTCATTGCGGGCCGGAGCGCCTTGGCCACGGTGCTGCAGCCGGCCATGAGCCCGCCGCCTCCCATGGGCGTCAGCAGGGCGTCGAGATCCGGCGCCTCCTCCAGGAGCTCGAGCGCCGCCGTTCCCTGCCCCGCCATGATCGCGGGATCGTCGTACGGCGGCACCAGGACGCGCCCCGTCGTCGCCACCAGATCCTTGGCCCTGGCCTCGCGGTCCTCGGTCTGCCTGTCGTAGAAGACCACCGCGGCGCCATAGCCTCTGGTGGCGGCCACCTTCGAGGCAGGCGCATCGGTGGGCATGAGGATGATGGCCGAGGCGCCCGTGAGCTTGGCGGCCAGCGCCACGCCCTGGGCATGGTTGCCCGAGGAGAAGCCGACCACGCCCCGCTTGCGCTCCACCTCGGTGAGGGTCAAGAGCTTGTTGAGGGCGCCTCGGATCTTGAAGGCGCCCGCCCGCTGCAGGTTCTCGCACTTGAAGAAGACGCGTTGGCCCGAGGCCTCGTCGAAGGAGCGGCTCGTGACGACGGGCGTGCGATGAATGTGTCCCTTGAGACGCCGCGCCGCCTCCCGGACATCATCGATGGTTATGGCATTCATGGGGCGATTATAGAGCACCTGTCGAGGCGGGTTATACTCCCTCTATGCGAATGCTCACGGTGGTGGCCGCGTCCGCGCTACTTCTGCTTCAGGGCTGCTCATCCCTTCTCAGCATCGAGCTCGTGCCTCGCATCCGTCCCCTCCACGAGGAGACGGTCGAGGGCAAGGGCAGGGCCAAGATCCTCCTCATGGACGTCTCGGGCGTGCTCTCCGACGAGACGGCCAGCATCGCGCTGACCACCCCGCCCCCCAAGGTGCCGATCGTCGCGCGCGTGCGCGAGGAGCTGAAAAAGGCCGAGGGCGACGACGACATCAAGGCCCTCGTCGTCCGCATCAACAGCCCAGGCGGGACCATCACCGCCTCCGACCTCATCTATCGCGAGATCGTCGCCTTCAAGGCGCGCAAGAAGGTCCCGGTGGTGGCAGTCATGATGGACGTCGCCGCCTCCGGCGGCTACTACGCCGCCCTCGCGGCCGACACCATCATCGCCATGCCCACCACGGTCACGGGCTCGATCGGCGTCATCATGCTCACCCTCAACGCCCAGGGGCTCATGGAGAAGATCGGCGTGGCTCCCCTCGCCATCAAGTCCGCCGACAAGAAGGACGCCGGCTCGCCCTTCCGTCAGCTCACCGCCGAGGAGCGCGCCATCTTCCAGTCGGTGATCGACCAGATGTACGGGCGCTTCGTCGCGCTCATCGTGGAGAACCGCAAGATGCCCGAGGAGCGGGTGCGCGCCTTTGCCGATGGCCGCATCTACACGGCCGAGCAGGCCAAGGCGCTGGGGCTTGTCGACTCCATCGGCTACATGGACGATGTCCTCGCCTCCGCGCGGAAAGCCGCGGGGGTCGAGGAGGCGAAGGTCATCATGTACCACCGCCCCCGGGAGTATCGCTCCAACTTCTATTCCGGGACGCCGCCCGCGGCCTCGGGGCTCGAGGGCTCGCTCGGCTCGCTCGCGACCCTGGTCGGCGGCAGCGGCCCGCGCTTCATGTACCTCTGGTGGCCCTGATCCGCTGATCCTCGGCGGGTAGACGCGAAGGGGGGGACGGGCCGTGAGGCCCGCCCCCCTTCTGCGTCCGCAGCTCCGCGCGCGTCAGGAGCGCGGCGGCGGCTGACGGAACGGCGTGTGACAGGAGCCGCAGCCGATCCGACCGTAGTCCTTCATGATATCGGCGACCGCCTTCTCGTCCTTGGCCTTCGAGGCATCCCGCAACCGTTCCGACCAGACCGTCAGGTTCTTGGCCGCCGCCTCGAACTCGGGCCGGCGCTGCCAGAGCTCGATCTTGGCCTTGCTCTTCTCCGTGAGCGATCCTTCGGGAAAGAGCGTAGGGATCTGCATGGCCGTGATGGCGATCACCTCGGCATTGGCGGCGATGCCCTCGATATTGCCCGCCTTGAACTTGTTCTGGGCGTCGGTCCACATGGCGCCCTGCGTTTTCATGATGCGCTGGCGGTCGAAGACGACGTCGTTGGTGCCGATCATTCTCGGCGGCGCCGCCGTGGTGCAGGCCGCTACCGTCGCCGCTACGAGGGGGATCAGCACGATGCTTCGGCGGAGCGTGGCTCGTCGGGTCATGTCGCCTCCTCGGTGATGGTGTGAGCTCCCGCTACTCGATCTTGTTCTTGACGGCAGGGATGGCCTTCAGATACTTCGCGATGGCCTGGAGATCGGGCTTGCTCAAGTCCTTGTAGCCCGCCACCGTGCCCTGGATGTTCTCGCCCATGAGCCCGCCCGCCACATCGCCATCGGGCCGGTTGCCAGTTTCGAGATAGGTCGCGATCTGCTCCTCGGTCCAGTCGCCGATGCCGGTGGCCTTGTCGGGCGTGATATTGGACGCGAGCTGGCCTTCGGGACCGGTCTTCTTCGGATTTCCGGCGAGGAAGCGGCCATTGTCGACGGCCATGGTCATGGCCGAGCGGGGCGTGTGGCATTCGCCGCAGTGGCCGACGGCCCGCACGAGGTATTCGCCCCGCGGCAGTCCGGACTGAGGCGCGGCGGGCGGTGGCGTCTCCTTGGCGGCGAAGGTCATGAGCCAGGCGGGCAGGAACACGCTCTCGAACATGGGCACGGTGATCTTCTTCGGCGTGTTCTTGCGATTCACCGGCGGGACCGAGCGGAGAAAGGCCACTACCGCCTTGAGGTCGCCCTCGGCCATGCCATTGAAGGACATGAAGGGGTGGACGGGAAGGATGCGCTCGCCGTTGGGCCGCCGGCCGAGCCGAATGGCCGTGATGATCTGCTCGTCCGTCCAGCCGCCGATGCCGGTCTGACGATCCGGCGTGATATTGGTCGCGTAGACGGTCCCGAAGGGCCCTTCGAACTTCTTGCCCCCCGCATTGAGCTGGCCCTTGGGCTCCGTATGGCAGCCGCAGCCGCCGGCGGCGCCGAAGATGTACTTGCCACGGGCGACCTCGGCTGGATCGCCGGCGAAGACAGCGCCGGCCCACCAGGTCACGAGGCAGGTCGCGAAGAGAAGTCGGCGCACGGCAGTATCCTAACGCAAAGCCCGGCCCGCCGGTTCCCACTTCCGTCGAGGTTATCGAGGGGCTTTGCCGCCATAGGCGGCGTAATCCTGCTCCTCGTTCCACTGAACCCAGGATGCCTCCACGGGCTCGCGAGAGAGCTTTCGGACATCGGCGGGGGTGCCGGTGCCGCCCACGAGCAGCTCCTGGTCGTCACTCAGGGAGCGCTCCCAGACCGGCTGGTTGCCGGCAGCCGCGATGGTCGCCAGCCCGTGGTAGACGCGCACGAGCACGGCGCCGTCGCGACCCAGCCGGAGCCCCACCCCGCCATTGCGGAGGGTGACGCGCGTCGGCCCGATACGCACCTCGACGGGCGGCCGCGCATACGCGCCCGCTGCCACGGCAACCCAGAGCCATCCGCGGTCCATCCGGACCCGCACGGGCTGATCCTCGCCGGTCCCTTCGGCAGGCAGGAAGAAGACCTGGGACAGCGCCGCGACGCGGATGGCATGGCCGCCCCCGGTCCGGAGCGTGGCGCGGACGCTGGGAAAGGTGCGAATACCATCGCCCTCGCCCAACTCGGCGCGAAGCTCGGCAGGCTTCCAGGCCGTATCGCCCTTCTTGAACACCTCGGCCTTGCCCGTGAGGGTCACCACCGTCGCGGGCAGCTCCCGAGGCTGGGCCATCACCGATACGGTTTCCAGGGCGAGAATCGCACCGAAGGCGAGCCCGGCCACTCCCCACGCGCGCAGTGTCATGGATCGACCACCTCCCTACCGTCCCGTCCAGCGGGGCGGCCGCTTCTCGAAGAACGCGGCGATGCCTTCCTTGGCGTCGTCCGACATCGCCACCAGGGTGAGGAGCTCCCGCAGGTAGCGGAGGGCTGCGCCGTACTCGAGGCCCATCGCGGTGGCCGCGGCCTCCTTGGCGAGCCCGAGCGCCGTCGGCGAGAAGCCGGCGAGGGTCCGCGCCAGCGCCTCCACCGCCGAATCGAGCTCGGCGCGCGGGACGAGCCGGCTCACGAGACCCATCTCGCACGCCTCGCGGGCGGGCACCAGCTCGCCCGAGAGAATCATGAGCATGCCGCGCTTGCGCCCGACGCTGCGCAAGATGGGGGCCATGACGATGAGGGGCAGCAGGCCGACCTTGATCTCGGGCAGGCCGAAGACGGCGTCCTCCGCCGCGATCACGATGTCGCAGCCCGCAGCCAGACCGCAGCCGCCTGCGAGGGCGAAGCCGTGCACTTTGGCCACGAGCGGCGTCTTCATGCGCGCCATGGCCTCGAGGATGCGGGCGAGCCCGCCGAAAGAGTCGCGGGCCTGCAGCGTCGTGCCCCGCTCGCCCATGGCCTTGAGATCGGCGCCCGCGCAGAAGGCCCTGTCTCCCGCTCCCGCCAACACGATGACCCGCGCGTGAGGATCGGCCTCGAGAGCGCTCAAGGACTCCTCGAGCTCCCGGATCATGGTGCCGTTCAGCGCGTTCCTGACCTCGGGTCGGTTGAGGGTCACCGAGGCGACGCCGTCGGCCACCGTCACGAGCAGGGTCTCGTACGTCACGGTTCGTCCTCGCGCCCTTCGACCATGTCGAGGAACTGCTTGAGGATGCGAGCTGTGGCGCCCCAGATCACGTCCTCGACCGTCACGGTGAAGAAGTGGACGGCATGCGGCGTCCCCTCGCGCTCCCAGAGCTCGGTGCGGAAGATGTTCGGGTCCCGCAGCGTCTCCAGCGGCACCTCTAGCACCCGTTCGATCTCCCGGCCATCGGCCTGGAAGCTCACGTCGCGCGTGACGATCCCGACCACGGGGGTGATGACGAACGGTGTCGCGCGCGTCGCGGTGTCGTCGAGGAGGCCCAGCACCTCGACCGCGTCCGGGGGCAGCCGGATCTCCTCCCACGCCTCGCGCAAGGCCGTCTCCACCCGGGAGCCGTCCCGCTCCTCCACGATGCCGCCCGGAAAGGAGAACTGCCCCTTATGATGCGGCACGTCCGCCGATTTCTTGGTGAAGAGTATGTGGGGCTCGCCCGCCTCCGGCGGGTGCGCGGTGATGGGCAGCAGCACGGCCGCCGAGATCAGATCGCTCCGCGAGAGCTCCCGGCGCGGCCGGCGGCTGAGGGCCGCGTCGAGGCGCCGCTTGAGCTCCAGGAAATCCACGCTAGAAGACTCGGAGGGGGGCTCCGCCCCCCTTCCGAACCTCCCCCAGAAAGGCTGCGCCGGCAAAGCCGGCGCTCGAAGCGGACCATCGGGTGCGCATCGCCTGCTTCGACCGTCTGTCGACCATTACTCCGACACGCTCCTAGCGGGCCTGGAAGTTCGGCTTCCGCTTCTCCGCGAAGGCCTTGGGCCCCTCGACCGCATCCTCGGTGCCGCGCAGCGTTCCCGACAGGAACGCCTCCAGACGCAGCCCGTCCGGCAGCGACATCGCGAGACCCCGGATGACGGATTCCTTGGCCGCTCGCACGGCCAGCGGCCCCCGCTCGCATATGGTCTCGGCCCACTTGCGCGCCGTCGGCATGAGCTCGGCCGGCGGCACGATGGCATTGATCAGCCCGGCTGCGAGAGCCTCCTCGGCGGTGAGGGTCTTCGCCATCAGGATCATCTCCATGGCCTTGGCCAGGGATACCGTGCGAGGCAGCCTCTGCGTCCCGCCCGCGCCCGGAATGATCCCCCAGCGGACCTCGGGCAGCCCGAAGGTCGCATGGGGCGCCGCGATTCTGAGATCGCAGGCCAGCGCCTGCTCCATCCCGCCCGCCAGGCAGTGACCGTTGATGGCCGCGATCATGGGCTTCCAGATCTCGAGCCCACGCGTGATGCCGCCGAGTCCGGGGCTCTCGTGCCCACGGCGCTCCACGCCCTTGCCATAAGACGCCGGGATCAGCCTCTTGAGATCCGCGCCCGCGGAGAAGCTCTTCTCGCCAGCGCCCGTGAGAATGGCCACCCAGGCCTGGCCGTCGTCGCGAAAGCGCGTCCAGGCTTCGCTCAGGGCCTGGTTGGTCTCGGCATCGATCGCATTCATGGCCTCGGGCCGGTTAATCGTGATGGTGACGATCCTTCCCGATTGTTCGTAGAGCACCGTGGACATGCTCAGATCCTCCGCCCGGAGGTCTCAGACAAAGCGGCAGGAGACCGAGCCGAGCCGGGTGAACGACGCGCGGACGGAGTCGCCCGCCTTGGGACGCAACACCTTGGAGATGGAGCCGGTCATGACGATATCGCCGGCCCTGAGCTTGCCTCCCTGCCCGCCGAGTGCATTGGCCAGCCAGGCGAGCGAGTTGAGCGGATTACCCATGACCTCGGCGGCGGTGGCCGTGGCCACGCGCTCGCCATTTTGCTCGAACACCACGCCCTCGAGCGCGAGATCGATCCCCGTCACAGGGCCGAGCGGCCAGCCGAGCACGATGCCATTGGCGAGGACCCCATCGGCGATCACGTCGGCCGCCCGCAGCTTGCCCGAGAGCCTGAAGTCGATCAGCTCGAAGGCGGGCATGGCGCCCTCCACCACGAGGAGCGCGGAAACGGGGGTGACGCCCGGACCGGCGAGATCGGCCTTCATGAGAAAGGCCATCTCCACTTCCAGCCCGGCCACGGTGAAGCGCGAGATGGGCACGGCGTCGCCGCTCGCGAAGACGCCCGACGCGAGCAGGAAGCCCAGCACGGGCTCCTTCACGCCATAGCTCTCCTGCAGGGTCGCGTTCGTGAAGCCGGCCTTCCAGCCGACCACGCGGTCTCCCCCCTCGACGAGCTTGCTCTCGAGCGCGCGCTGAATCCTGTACGCCGTCTCGACGGAGAGATCGGAGGCAGACTCGGACAGGGGAGGCATGGTTTGGCCGCTCGCGCGATTCTTGACGAGGCGGTCGACGGCATCGCTCACGCCGATGGGCATGGCCGGCTCCTGGATGAAGGAAGTTTACGAGACACGGACGCCAGTCTTGGCTCGGGCGTCGCCTGCGGGATCAATTCAGCTCTCGCCTCGCGACGGCTTTGGCCGCCGCTCAGCTCGAACAGCGGGCAGCGTCTCAGCTCGAACTTCGAGATGTTCGACAATGCCCGTCAGGGCCTCGGCGGCGCTGCCCGGGATGAGGAGATCCGCCTCGGAGTCCTGGGGCGTGGGCGTGCGGTTGACGATCACGAGGCGCGCGCCGGCCTGCTTGGCGTGGACGGGCATCTGCGCGGCGGGATAGACAACGAGCGAGGAGCCGACCACGATGAAGAGGTCGGCCGCCCGGGAGCGCCGCTCGGCCTCCTCGGTCTCCTCGCTCGGCATGGCTTCTCCGAACATGATGGTGCGCGGCTTGATCACGCCGCCGCAGGGCGGATCGCAGGTAGGCACGGCCACGCCAGCCTCGAGCCAGTCCTGGATCTGCGCACGATCGTAGGGTCGCTCACAGGCCAGGCACCGCGCCCGCATGGCGCTTCCATGCAGCTCGATGACGCGCTCGGCGGGCAGCCCGGCCCTCTGGTGGAGATTGTCGATGTTCTGGGTGATGACGCAGTCGAGCTTCCCGAGCTTCCAGAGCCTGGCTACGGCAAGATGGCCGGGATTGGGCTCGGCGCCGCGCAGGACGGGATAGACCATGCGGCCGAGCTCCCAGTACCGCCGGCGTCCTTCCTCGGAGCCGATGAAGTTCTGGAAAGTGAACTCCCTCGGATCGAAGCGGTCCCAGACGCCACCCGGGCTCCGGAAATCTGGAATGCCGGACTCGGTGCTCATGCCGGCCCCCGTGAAGACCACGGTGCGCTTGGCCGAGCAGACCCAGTCGGCGACCACCGTCAGTGGATCGGTCACGCCCGGCGCTTGACCTTCCTTTTCAGAGACTTGTATGGCTTCGGCATAGGCTTGACCTTAGGTATCGCCCCGGCCTTCGATGGGCCCGTCCTTTAAGTAGCTCGTAAGTAGCTCGGAGCCCGGCCGAAGCGCCCCAAGCCTACCCCGGCCTCAGGCGCCCTCGCAAGCCATACGGGCATGGGACAATTCCGAGCGATGCGCGCCATGGTCTTGTCGGCCCAGGCTCCCGTCGAGACCTCTCCGCTCGCCTGGGCGGACCCGCCCGTGCCCGAGCCCGGCCCCGGAGAGATCCGCGTGCGCGTGGTGGCCTGCGCTGGGTGCCGTACGGATATCCATGTGGTCGAGGGCGATCTCCCCCCACGCAGGCTGCCCGTCATTCCGGGCCACCAGGTCGTGGGACGTGTGCACGCGCGCGGGAGCGGCGCGAGCCGCTTCGAGATCGGCGACCGCGTCGGCATCGCCTGGCTTCGCTCGACGTGCGGGCGCTGCCGCTTCTGCGTCTCCGGCCGCGAGAACCTCTGCGGGGACGCGACGTACACGGGCTGGACCCACGACGGCGGCTATGCCGAGTACTGTTGCGCGCCCGAGGCTTTCGCCTATGCGATCCCCGCGGCCTTCGACGACGCGGAGGCTACGCCGCTGCTCTGCGCGGGGATCATCGGCTACCGCGCGCTCCTCCGCAGCCAGGTGCCGCGAGGGGGTCGCCTCGGCCTCTACGGCTTCGGCTCCTCGGCACACATCACGCTTCAGGTGGCGCGGAGCTGGGGCTGCGCGGTCCATGTCCTGACGCGCGAGCCGGCGCGCCAGCGCCTGGCCCTCGGCCTCGGCGCAGCGTGGGCGGGCGCGCCGGGCGATGCCCTGCCCGGCGCCCTCGACGCCGCCATCGTGTTCGCTCCGGTGGGCGGCCTCGTGCCCGTCGCGCTCCGCGCCGTCGACAAGGGCGGCACCGTCGCCCTCGCCGGCATACACATGTCAGACGTGCCCGCCATGGCCTACGAGCCGCATCTCTTCTGGGAGAAGACGGTCCGCAGCGTCGCCGCCAATACGCGCGCCGATGGCGAGGCGCTGCTCGCCGAGGCGGCCGCCATCCCGATCCGCCCTCGCGTGACACGCTACCCGCTGGCGGATGCCAATCGCGCGCTCCTCGATATCAAGACCTCCGACGTCGAAGCGACCGCGGTCCTGATGCTCGACTGACGCGGAAGACGCGCAGGCGAGCCGCGGACGGGCCAGGAGGCGGCGACAAATTGCACACTTCCATACCATTCACATAGGTAAACGTTCGGTGAGGGCCGCCTTGCTACGATGACATATGGGCATGAGCGGCGTGACCCGTCCTGGGGAAGGCGCGTGACGAACCCGTTCTCCGCATTGGGTCGACGCACCCGGATCGCTCTCGTCCTTCTCCTGATCATCGCGGGAATTCTTTTCCACCAGCGGCTTCATTCTCTGGATGAGCGGTTCTTCGGGATCCTGCATGTCAGGCAGATAGGGCCTGACCACCCCGTCCCGGGGCCGCCATGGCCTTCGCTGGACTTCTCGCTTCCCGCTTTGAAGGGTCTGGCCTTCTACCTCACGGGTAACTTTGCCGAAGCGGCACGTGCCTACCGACACCACCTTCAGGAGCACGGCGCCTTCGGGGATGCCCGCGATCAGAGCTATGTCGCCCTCCGTCGAGGCGACGTATCGGCCGCGGTGCGTCTGGCCGAGGCGGGCCTTGCCCAGGATGCGACGGACGTCGAGGCGCTCTTGACCTTGGGCCATCGCGCCATGGAGGCGCAAGCGTCGACGGAAGCGCTCGCATACTTCGATCGTGTCCTCGCCCTTCGCACGGATCAATTCGATGCGCTGCTCCTGAGCTCTATCGTCCACGCTCGCGCGGGCAAGTACAACCAAGCCATCGATGCGCTCAATCGGGGACTGCGCCGTGGTACGGTCGAAGAGCGTCGGCTGACCTTCCTGGCCGCGCTCGAAACAGCGGGCGAGCTTGCCCGTCTCCCCAAGGAGCGCAGACCTGCCTGTCTCCTTGCTCATTATCATCGATACCTTCGTATCTTCGATGGGGCCCAGGGGGCCAGAGCCGTGGCCTACGCCGAGCGAGCTATCGCGGCCGGTGACCGTCCGGACGCGGCGTGGGTGACTATCGGCATTGTCGCCAATCGACGGGGCAAGCGGCAACAGGCCCTGCAGGCATTCCTCAAGGCGACGGAGGTCAACGCGAAGAATCCGGACGCTTTCCGTTGGGCCGCGGTGGCCTATAGCGACATGGGGGACCTTGTCTCCGAGCGTCGCATGTGGCTTGCCGCCGTCGACGCGGCGCCCGCGGACCCTTTCTACGCGGAGCTGGCGCGCGACTTTCTTGTCGAGAAGATCGGCGACCTTCCCGCGGCATTGGTCTTTGCCGAGAAGCAGCTCGCCGCCGACCCACGGCGAGCCGAGAACCTGCGGCGGATGGGTGAGATGTACTCCTCGCTCAGCGACACCAAGACCGCCCTGACATATCTCGAGCGCGCGGCCCAGGCGGACCCGAGCAATTCAAAGACCTTTAGCTGGCTGGGCTCTGTGTACTACAAGCTCGAGAGGACCGCCGACGCCGAGGCAGCCATGCAGAGAGCCGCGGCCCTCGATCCGACCGACCCGGGGCCACACAGCCAGCTCGCCAGTTTCTATCACGGCGAGCGGCGGGTTCGGGAAGCGATCCGGGAATATGAGCGGGCGTTGAGCCTGGCGCCCGGCAGCCCCGAGTTCCTTCTCGGCCTCTGCATGCTCTACGACCAGACGCAGGAATACGGCCGGGCCGTCTCGTGCTATCGACGGGTGCTCGCGGACGCCCCGGGAAACCCCGCGGCCAGGTACCGGCTCCCTGCCGCGGAGCAGAACCTCGCCGCGCAGAGACCCGCCCGATGACAGTTCGCTCGGAAAGCCCCCGCCCTCGGATCCGCTGGATGGTCGGGCTCCTGAGACATATGGGCATCATGGCGCTCGGCACATGGGCGCTCTGTGTGCAAGCCGCCTACCGAGTGCCGGGGCCGTGGTTGTTCTTCCTGCCATGGATTGGCGTCGTTCTCACGGTGCTCGGCGCGGTGATGTTCGTCAATCACGTGTTCCGTTGGGTCACGGCTGAAGACCCTCTGGGACAAGCGCTGGAGCGTGTGCAATACTGGGGGAGCCTCGGCATTCTGATCTTCTCTTCCTGGAGTCTCGTACTCTTCTCCAACGGGTTGCACGACGACAATGTGCTACCGCCTCGCACCTCCGAGATCCTCGACCTGGTCAATGGGGACGTCGACCTCGACGTCGGCTCCCTCGCCTCCGTCTCGTGGGCCAAGCTGCGATCCTGGCACGATCCGTCGCGGGTCGAGTACCTCCAGCTCCGTCCCGATGAGCGGCGACGTCTGTGGATCGGTGAGGCGGTCATCGTCAAGTTCAGGGGTGGAACGCTGGGAATCCCCTGGGTGTGGGGAATCGAACGGAACGTGGAAAAGTACATGCGCGACATTGTCGCGGCAGTTCCCACGGCGGTGGGGGCTTGGCACCGCCTCATGGACTACCTCCTGAGACAGCAGCGGTGGCGCGACGCCGCCCACACCGCGCGCGAGTACCTGCGTCTCTACCCCGACGACTATCGCCAGGCGGCGCGCGTCGCCGACTCTCTCAACGTGGCCGGCCAGAACCGCGAGGCGCAATCCCTCCTGGAGCCCGTGGCCGAGCGCCACCGTGACTACTGGGTGTATAGAACGTTGGCCGTGGCCATCGGGTTTCAGGGAGAGTCGGAGAAGGTGGTACGGCTTCTCGACGAGACCATCGCCATGGCGCCTCGTGACCCGGACCCCTACTACTTTGCCGGGCGGATCTACGAGCGGTGGGGTTGGACCGACAAGGCGATCGCGATGTACGAAAAGCTGCTCGTGGTGAGTCCCGGCATGCCCGAGGCCAAGCAGCGCGTGGAAACGCTCCGGAAGGTGAAAGCCGAGGCCGAGAGAACCCGGACCAAGTGATGACGCGGAGCCTACCAGGCGGATCATCAGCGACGGCAATACCACCGCGGTCAACTTCGGCTGAGCGAAAGCGCCGAGGCTACTTCACCCGCGTCAGAACCTCCCCCGCGAAGCGCTCCATCCGCTGAATCGCCTCTGCGGGGGTGGGGCTGCGGAAGTCGAAGATCAGCTCGCTCACCCCGAGCGCTCCGTAGGCCGCGATGTCCTCGCCGATCTGGGCCGGCGTGCCTGAGAAGGGCCGCCGGGTGCCGTCGGGCAGGGCGGCGGCGCCGGAGGTCGCGTCGTAGACCGGCGCCTTGAAGGAGATGGTCAGGCTCGAGAAGTCCCGGCCTTCGGCCACCGTGAGTCTGCGCAGCTCATCGAGCGAAGCGCGCAGCTCGGCCGGGCGCAGGGGGACCGCGGGGTTGGCGCCCACGGGATGCCAGCCGTCGCCGAGGCGCGCCACCCGGCGGAGGGCGGCTCCGCTGTGACCGCCGATCCAGATCGGCGGGTGCGGCTTCTGCAGGGGCTGGGGCAGGCATTGCAACCCTTCGAACCGGTAGAACTCGCCCGCGTAGCTGGCCGGAGACTTGGTCCAGAGCGTCTTGAAGATGCGCACATACTCGTCGGTGACCGCCCCCCGCCGCTCGAATGACGCCGCGCCCACGGCCTCGAACTCTTCCCGCAGCCAGCCTACCCCGACGCCCACGGTGAGCCGGCCGCGTGAGAGCACGTCGATGGTGGCGAGCATCTTGGCCGTCACCACGGGGTTGCGGTAGGGCACGATCATCACGCTGGAGACGATCCGGAGCCGGTTCGTCACGCCGGCCACGAAGGCCATGAGGGGCAGCAGCTCGAGGGCGTCCCCCTCGCCCGGAAACTCCCCCGACACCGTGTAGGGATAGCGCGAGCGGACCACTGTCGGGAACACGATATGGTCGGCCACCACCACCGAGTCGAACCCCAGGGCCTCGCCCCGCTGGACAATGGCCGTGAGCCCCTCTGAGGTAGCCGCGGGACCTCTGGTAGGCAGGTAAAAGCCATATCGCATGGCATCCTCCGGTTCGGATCGCGTCGAGCGTCGCTACTGCTTCTTGAGCCGCACGTCCTCGAGCGGCGCCGAGTACGGAAAGGACTGGATCAGCGTCAGCCCCGACTCCTCGACCCGCGACCCGAAAGCCCGGATGAATCCGTTCTCCCAGATGGGCGCGAAGGTGACGCGGTCGGCGAGGATGCGCTGGATCTGATGCAGCATCTCCTCGCGTTTCTTGCGGTCCATCTCCTGGATCTGCCTGGCGAACAGGCTCTCCACCTCGGGGATCGAGCCATAGGCGAGGCCGCCCTTGCTGGTGACGAAGGCCTCGAGGCGCGTGGAGGCGTTGCCCGCCGAGCCGGTGGCGCCGACGAAGACCCCGCGAAGCTTGTGGTCGCGCCAGGCGGAGAGCAGGGCCGCGCGCTCCATGGTGCGCATGCGCATGCGGATGCCCACGGCGGCGAAGTAGTTCGTGATCGCCTCGCCCATGCCGGTGTACGGGGGGAATGGCGTGAACTCGCCGGCGTCGAAGCCGTTCGGATAGCCCGCCTCGGTGAGCAGCGCCTTTGCGCGCCTGGGGTCGTAGGGATGGGGCTCGATGGCCAGCGCGAACTCCTGGTGCCGCGGCACGATGTTGCCGGTGGGTCCGGAGTAGCCGAGGGACTCGGCCTCGTTGATGGCCTGGCGGTCGATGGCGAGGTTGGCGGCCAGCCTCACACGCCGGTCGGCCCACGGCGAGCCGGCCGTCCATTGCTCGGGGAACTCGACCCACAGCACGCCGTTCGTGCGCATCGCGGTCAGGGTCAAACCCGGCGTGCGCCGGACGTCCGCCGCGATGGGGCCATTGAGGAGGTAGGTGACGTCGATGTCACCGCGCTTGAGGGCGGCCGCCCGCGTCGCCTCGTCGGGGACGCTGCGGAACACCAGGCGCTTCACGCTCGGCGTCTTGCGCCAGTAGCCGTCGAAGGCCTCGAGGACCATCTCCACGCCCGGCTGGAAGCTCACGAACTTGTAGGGGCCGGCGCCAATGGGCGCCTTGCGGAAGCCATCGTCCCCGACCTTCTCCACGTACTTCTTGGGCACGATCCAGCCGGCGCCGGAGGCGCTCGTGCCATAGAACGTCATGAAGTCGGGCCACGGTTCTTTGAGGTGAAAGCGGACACGGCCCGGATCCACCACCTGCACCTCGCGGACTCGTTCCTTGAAGAGGGCGGCTGCGGCGCCGCGATACCGCTCGAAGGAGAACTTGACGTCCTCGGCGGTGACGGGCTCGCCATTGTGGAAGCGGGTACCTTTGCGCAGGAGGAACTCCCAGGTGCGACCGTCCTTCGACATGGTCCACGACTCGGCCAGGGACGGCGTGTTGAGATTGCCCGGCATCGGCTTGACCAGCGCGTCGTGGAGCGCGTAGAGGATCATGAACGGGGTGATGTCCGCCTCGATCTCCGCGGTGTCGAGCCACCGTGTGGCGAGCGTCACGTGCACGCCCCACGTCATGGTCCCGCTCGGCTGCGCGGCGGCCGCCGCGGCCAGCCATAGCGTGAGAACGACGAGGCCGAGGAGTATTCGGCCGGCGAAGCGTGTGGTCACGGTCGGCCCCGCGCCAAGGTCAAGCGAACGCCTTCCGGAGCGTGGCCGCGACCTCGTCGAGGGCGCGCTTGGCCGGATCGAGCACATTGATCATCCGGATGAAGCCGTGGACGAGCCCTGGGTAGCGCGTGTTCGTCACGGACACCCCCGCCTCGCCCAGCCGTTTCGCGTAGGCCTCGCCCTCGTCGCGCAGCGGATCGTACTGCGCGGTGATCACCAGGGCCGGGGCGAGGCCGCTGAGATCCTTGGCCAGGAGGGGCGAGGCGTACGGCTGCTGGCCGTCTTCGGCTCTCGCGAGGTAGTGGCTCCAGAACCACTTCATGCCCTCGCGAGTGAGCAGGTAGCCCTCGCCGTTCTCTCGGTACGACGCCGTGTCGAAGCTATGAGCGGTGGCGGGATAGATCAGAAGCTGGAGGGCCAGCCGTGGGCCCCGGCGATCGCGGGCGGCCAGCGCGACCGCGGCGGCCAGGTTCCCGCCGGCGCTATCGCCGCCCACGGCGAGACGAGCGGAATCCACGCCCAGCGTGGGCGCGTGGCCCGCGAGCCAGGTCAGGGCCGCGTAGGAGTCCTCGAAAGCCGCCGGGTACTTGCGCTCCGGGGCGAGACGGTAGTCGACGCTGGCCACCACGCACCCGGCGGCATTGGCGATGGCGCGACAGATACCGTCGTGCGTGTAGAGGTCGCCGATCACCCATCCGCCCCCGTGATAGAAGACGAGAGCGGGCAGCGGGCGCGTGTCGCTCGGTCGGTAGAGCCGCACGCCGATGGTCCCGCCCGCGACGGGCACGTGGTGCTCCTCCACG
>DASYTI010000115.1 GCA_036002485.1 Candidatus Methylomirabilota bacterium
ACCGAGGGCGAGGTCGACTTCTACACCGCGGAGTTCGAGCGCATCGGTTTCCGCGGGGCCGCGAGCGATCCCCGGTCCTCCGGTGCGTACGGCGCCCCATGAGCATCCGGTCATCACTGACCAGCCCATCGGAGCTCGAGAGCGCCGTCGCCGGCGAGTTCCACTCGTGAACCGAAACGGGCGCTGATGGAGTTCAAGACGCCCGCCAGCCAGGCGGCCTCGGCCGACCCGACCCGGCCGAGGCGCATCCGCTTCACCTGCATCGGCCTCATCCGAAGCCTCGTGAGGTCGCCGGCCGGGCCCAGCGTGGCGAAGTACATCAGGACGAGGTCACCTCTGAACTGCTCGTAGCCGGCAATTCCCTCGTAGTCGTTGATGCAATCCCCGCATCCGTAAAGGATCAGCCGATCTGCGTACACCTCGATGCCTCGGGGGTGGTGAGACGAGTGGCCGTGGACCAGGTCCACGCCTCCGTCGACCAGCCAGTGGGCGAACTGCACGTGCTCGCCCGGGATCGCGTACCCCCAGTTGCCTCCCCAGTGGATCGAGACGACGACGAGGTCGCCTGGTCGTTTGACCCGGGCCACCCGGTCGAGGAGGGCGGCGGCGGTGGCCTCCGACAGGTGGCGGAGCAGATCGACGCCCGGACGGTCATGGCTCGCGGCCCAGCTTGCGGGGATGCCGCTCGTCTCCGCGCCGACCCCGAAGACAATCAGGGTTCGCCCGTCCGCGATTCGGACCCGCGCAGGCCGTCGGGCCTCCTCCTGGTTGAGCCCTGCTCCCGCGACCTTGAGCCCGACGCTGGTCAGCGTCTCGAGCGTTTCGCAGAGACCAGCGTACCCGTAGTCCAAGACGTGGTTGTTCGCCAGGACGCAAACGTCAAGCTTGGCCGCGGTGAAACAGCCGACGTTGGCCGGATGCATACGGTAGTTGATGAGCTTGGGCCAGGCGTCGTCGCTCCGCGTGACCGTCGTTTCGAGGTTTACGACCCGCGCGTCGGGCTCCATCCGGTCGAGCTCCTCGAGGGCGTCGCCCCAGATGTAGGCGTCGTCAACTCCTCGGGGGATGGGACCGCTGGCCGCCTCGGCAAGCTCGACGTATGTCCGCGCATCCTGCACGTACGGCTCCTGGAGCGCAGGCGCGCTCGGGCGCCGCAGAATATGGTCGATCCCCCGCCCGGTCATGACGTCTCCGGAGAAGAAGCCGGAGAACGCCCTACGCGCCCCAGAGGGCATGGAGCGTGTCCCAGTAGAGCTTCTCGTAGCCCTGGAGCAGCCGGGCCGCCCGCTTGACGAGGCGCGAGTCGGCGCCGCGGGCGAGGCCGCTGGCGACCACGGCCATGGCCTGGCTCTCGAACTCGGCGGGGGGAGCGGCGAAGAGATCGAAGAAAGCCGTGGTCTCCTGGGTCAGCCCGTAGCGATCGCGAAGGGCGCGGCCCATCCGGCCGCAGTTGGCGCCCCCCGCCGCGAAGTTCACCAGGAAGCCTGCGGCCACCTCGGCTTCCGAGCCGTAGAGGGCAAGCCAAGCCATGAAGGCCGTGTAGGCGTGGGCGCCGGGCGCTGGCTCGTAGGCCTGAAGCCGTGCGTCGTCCATGCCGATGGCGGCCGCGAAGGCCCCGAGCGCCGCCAGCGCCGCCGCCTCTCCGCCGAGCACCGTCTGGAAGAACGGTCCGCTCGGCGTTGTCCCGAAGCGGTTCACCAGGAGCGCGACGCTCCGGAGGTCACTGCGGATGATGTGGTACTGCTCTCCCGCGAAGCAGGTGAGGTCCTCGCGGCGCACGCGGCCCGACTCAAGCGCGGCGAGGTACGGGGGACGACGGATCTCCTGCTCGATCGCTTCCAGCTCGCGCCTGATCTCCTCGACCAACCGCTGGGCGGTGGGCATGTCGGGCTCCAGCGCAGGCGGCGGACTCACGGCGCACCCTTCTCCCGGGCCTCGTCGCGCGTGACGCGTCCGCTCTCGACGGCCCGCGCGTCGGTCTTCGCCGCCATGATGAAGTCGTTCCGGTGGAGCCTGTGGATCTTGTGGGTCCACCAGGTCACCGTGACGCGCCCCCACTCGGTGAGGAGGGCGGGATGGTGACCCTCCTCCTCGGCGAGGGCCCCAACCCGATTGGTGAAGGCCAGCGCGGCGGCGAAATCCGGGAAGTGGAAGGCCCGCTCGAGCTGGACGATACCGTCACGCTCCCGCAGTTGCCAGTCGGGGACCTCGCGCCTGAGCTCAGCGATCTCCGCCTCGGTGACCCGAGGCGAGTCGCGGCGGCAGCCGACGCAGGGTTCAGCGGACAGCGTGCTCATCGCGCGCGCCTTCCTGGGCGCGTCTTCCGTTCCGGGCCCCGGGGCGCGCCCACCAGCCACCCATGCCGGCCCCTTCTTTAGCCGGGATTTGCGATATGGACCCATTTCCTCCTCCGTCTCAGACTGGCGAGTCGGAGACCCCCTTTGATGGAGTTCTAACGGGGGGCATCCTAGCACTTACGTTTGTTTGAAGTATTCATACACGGAACACAAGACACGACGGAGATCCCGTATGCTTTCCTCGATGGGCTCGGCTGAGCGGCCACTCACGCCATTGCGGGTGGTCGAGGTATTCCTGAAGCGCGACGCCGAGGGGCTGGTGGCCGGGCTCGTATCAGGAGATCAGTAGAATCGATCCCGGTCGCCGCATCGATGTGAATGAGATGCTACAGGCGGTTCGGCGACTGATGGAAGCGCACTTTGCTTAACGGCACGCTCGAGCGGACTGCTGGCTCGCATTCGATTGCCGCGCGGGGTTCGAGAACAGCCTCTATCTTACGTGCGCGCTATACTGTGATCGTGGGGTTCAGACTCCTCACTGATCGCCTATCCTTGGAGCTAGAGTAATTGCTGGCTGCCAGGGGACCGTTGAACCCACTCCGAGTGTCACTCGTCGACGACCGACCGATCGGCTGAGACCAAGTTCCGTCGGCCCTGGAGAAGCGAGCTTTGAAAGACTTCGCGGACCTTCTATCTGCCATTGCTCGGCGCGCTCCTCGGACGCCTCAGGTAGCCCGAGATCCGCGCGCGGATCTCGGCGGGGCGGAGCGAGGGGGCGTAGCGGCGCGCGGCCGGGAGCTGGAGGAGGGCGATCCAGACCAGGGCTACGGCGACGGCATCCCAGTGGCGGAAGTGAAGGCCGCGCACGGTCTCATGGGTCAGGAACACATAAGCCGCGAAGCGGCAGCGCGAGTGACGGCGCCAGAGCAGGACCCCCACGTACGGGGCTGCCAGCCCGTAGGCGATGTAGTTCCAAGGGCGGTCTGGGGCGAAATTGAGGACGCGAAGCCCGGCCAGGCTCGCCGCCTGAAGCGCCGGGGCCAGCATCAACGCCAGCGCCAGGCCGGAAATCACCCAGGGCCGTCGGGAGCGCTCGTGCTCCATCAAGTTTTCGTGCCGCACCACGGTCGTCCACTCCGTCTCCAGCGGAGGGTGGCAAAACGGGCAGACCCGGGATGCCGGCGATTCCCTTCTTGAACTCCTTCATGGACTTGCTCAGCGCACTGGCCAACTCGGGAAGCTTCCTGGCGCCGAACAGCACGACCACGATGATCGCACCCAGGGTGCGGCGCATGGCCCACGGCGCTGTAATCCGCGTGGCCACTGAACAGCCGGGTGAACCGGAGGCTCAGGTAGCGGAAGGCGACGGCGCCCAGGCCAGCGCCGGTCCCGACGGTCAGCGCGCGCACCACCAACCCCGTCGGCGTGCCGTGGAGCAGGTCGTGCGCACGCGCGCCGATCGTCTCCGGGAGTCTGATGGCGCTCGCCGAGGTCCGCGCCATACCGAGCCTCACGACCCGCGCAAGAGGCGCCCGAGCACCTCGCGCAACCGCTCGACGTCGCCCCAGTCAGTGCCGTCGAAGTAGCTTCGGATCCGCGCTTGCCGGTCGACGAGCGCGAAACGCGAGGCGTGGACGAGGCGAATGATTCTCGGGGCCGCCTCATCCTCGTGCGCCCAGGCGCTGGCCGGCCGCATCCACGCCCAGGCCACCGCGGGCGTGGATGGGCGCGACGCGATCACGGCGAGATGGAAGCCATCGACGGCGAGCCGGTAGATGTCCGGACGCGGCCCCGTCAGGAACAGCCACTGGCGGGGATCCGCGTGGAACCGCGCGGCGTACGATTCCAGCGCGTCCCGGTCGTCGTGGTCGGGATCCACGGTGATTGAGACCAACAGCAGGTCGGGAACGCCCGACAGATCGGCCTGTAGCCGCGCCAGGTGCGCGCTCTGCAGGGGACAGCTGTCCGCGCACCGCGTGTAGAAGAAATTCACGACGGATACCTTGCCGAGCAGATCGGCACGCGTGATCGTTCGGCCGCTACGCTCCACGAGCGAGAAGTCCGGGACGACCCCGTACACCGTCATTTCGGGTTCGGTCAGCCGGATGATCCGCAACCGGATCACGGTGCCAGCACCCACGAGCATGAGGGCCACGATCGCCAGCACCGAGACCCATGACCGCAAAAATCGCGTTGCCTTCACTTCCCCTCCATCTTCATGTCGTCCGAGTTCTTCAGGGCGCCGCTCATGGCGTGATGCGACATGTCATCCGTCTTCGTGGAACCGCTCATGTGGTGATGCGGCATCGCGGCTGCGGCGAGCGACTTCAGGTAGGCCACCAGATCGACCAGCTGCTGGAGCGTCATCGTTTCGGCGTAGCTGGGCATCTTCGAGAGGCTGTCGGTGCCGGTATAGTTAGGCCCGAGAACGATGACACGATTCGGATTCATCCACCGACTCGGTCAAGCACTCGGCCGGGTGATGCGCGCCCATGCCGGTGAGTTCCGGACCGGCTCCTCGGGGCGTCTTCGACTGGTCAGGGAAGTTCTCGCCCTTGATCTCGTGGCAGGCGGAGCACTCCAGGGCAACGAACACCTTGCGCCCCGCGGCGGCGTCCCCTGGCGGCATCAGGAATTTGCACCCTCGCGGCACGCCGCCCTGGGCATGAAGCTGCTCCATCGTGACGCGGATCGGGTTTGGCGGCTCCGGTCGGGCCTTGCTCCCGTCCACTCGCTGGCTGTGGTCCTGGGCGAGGGCCAACGACGCGACCGCCGAGACGCCGACGATGACGAGCACGGACCAGATGAACGTTCGAGGCGTTGCCATCACGGGTCATAGTACCCCCTGTACCAGTCATGGTCGAGCCTGTCGACCAGGACGTCGAGGGCGCGCATCCGCGCGACCTCGCGGCGCTGCAGGATCCCGAGTTCGTCGAGACGTACAACCCCATGTACGAGCTGGGCCTGGGCGAGGGCCGACACGTCTCGGCCAAGGTGCGCGAGTTCGTCGCCATCGCGCTGCTGTGCTTCCGGGGCTCGGAGCGGGCCGGGCTGGTGGCGCACATGGAGCGGGCGATCCGCTTCGGGGCCACGCGCGAGGAGCTCTTCGAGGTGCTCGAGACGTGCATCATCCCCGGCGGGGCCCCGACCTTCCACCGCGGCCTCGGCGCGCTCATGGAAGTGAAGGGCGGCTGATGGACCCCGCGCGCTTCGCCCAGGGCATGACCTTCGCCCAGTACCTCGACTTCGTCGGCACGCCCGAGAACCTCGCGCGCGAGGCCCGGGTGGCTTCGGCGCTGTTCGTAACCGTTCGGT
>DASYTI010000116.1 GCA_036002485.1 Candidatus Methylomirabilota bacterium
CGCCGGCTTCGCCGGCGCAGTTCTCAGATTGCTCGCCTCGGACGGCGGGGCCCCAGCCCCGCGACGTCCTGCGGCTCGCACTGCGTCGGGGGGAGGCTTCGGAAGGGGGGCGGAGCCCCCCTCCGAGCTATCTAGCGGCCCGACCACTTGGGCTTGCGCTTCTCGACGAAGGCGCGCGCCCCTTCCACGCGGTCCTCGGTGGTGCGCAGCAGCGTGGCCAGATCGTTCTCGAGCCTGATGCCGTCTTGCAGGGGTAATCCGAGGCCGCCGACCACCGCCTCCTTCGCGTAACGGAGCGCGATCGGAGCCTTGGCCGCGATGTCGCGCGCCAGCCCCTGGGCGGCGGCCATCAGCTCGGTCACGGGTACCACGCGCTCGACCAGCCCGATTCTCAAGGCCTCGGCGGCGGGCACGCGCATCCCCGTCAGGACCATCTCGAGCGCCTTGCCGCGCCCCACCAGCCGAGGCAGCCGCTGCGTGCCGCCCCCACCGGGAATGATCGCGAGGTTGATCTCAGTCAGGCCGAGCTGGGCATCCTCCGCGGCCACTCTGATATCGCAGGCCAGCGCGAACTCGAGCCCGCCGCCCAGGGCGAAGCCGCGAATGGCCGCGATGATGGGCTGGGAGCAGCGGTCCATCTCGCTCCGGAAGTCGAGGCGCCTGCGCGACTCGCGGAAGTGGGTGGGTGTCGGGGGCTCGAGGAACTCGCGGATGTCGGCGCCGGCGGAAAAGGCGCGATCGCCCGCGCCCGTCACCACCACCACCTTGACGGCATCGTCCATGCGCAAGCGCGTGAAGATCTCGAAGAGCTCGGTGCGCATCTGGTTGTTCATGGCGTTGAGCACGTCGGGTCGATCGAGCGTGATGAAGGCCACGCCGTCCTGCGCTTCGTAGCGAACCACCCTATCCGGCATTATTTTTGCCCTCGCCTCGCCACTCTCGTGCCTACGGCAGCTCGGCAGTGTCTCGGCTCGAAAATCAAAGATCCTTTCCGGCGATGACCCCGCGGCGATGGAGGTCGGCGATGTCGCCGGCGCCATAGCCCGCCCCGCGCAGGATCTCCGCGGTGTGCTGGCCGAGGAGCGGCGGCGGACCCGGATCCACGCCGGGCGTCTCGGAGAAGCGGAGCGGCAGTCCCATCATCTTGAGACGCCCCAGCTCCGCGTGCTCGTACTCGACCAGCATGTTGTGATGAAGCACGGCGGGGTGGGACATGAAGGCCTGTAGGGGCTGCGTGGGCGCGCAGGGGATATCGGCCTCGGTGAGAATGCGCACCCACTCGTCCCGCGGACGCGAGGCGAAAGCCTCTTCCATCAGCGGGGTGAGCGCGTCGGAGTTGTCCCGCCGTCCGAACCACGAGGCAAAGCGCGC
Source organism: Candidatus Methylomirabilota bacterium (assembly GCA_036002485.1). Taxonomy (NCBI): domain Bacteria; phylum Methylomirabilota (SeqCode); species Candidatus Methylomirabilota bacterium. The sequence goes on from DASYTI010000116.1 coordinate 1,372, forward strand.
ATCGCTGGCCCATTCGGGCTTGCCCAGCACCTTGCAGAGCTTGACCCAGAAGGACTGGTTGCCACAGGCGAGGAAGAACCACTCGCCGTCGCTCGCTCGGTAGAGCCGATAGGTCGGCGTGTCGCGGTAGACGATCTCGCGCCCGGGCCAGTCCACGAAGTTGCCGGCCTGGAGCGCGAGGATGCCGTGCATGAGCGAGGTCCACACACGCTGGCCCTGGCCGGTGCGCTCGCGGACGAAGAGGGCAGCCAGCACGGCCTGGCAGGCCAGGGCCGCCGTGTAGTAGTCGGTGACGGGGATGCGCACATACTGGGGCGGGCCGCCAAAGCCCTGATACGTCATCACTCCGCCCAGGCATTGAAAGACGGGGTCATAGCCCGGGCGCTCGCTCTCGGGGCCTTCGGGGCCGAAGGCGCTGATCGAGCAATAGATCAGCTTGTCGTTCAGGCGGCGAAGCGTCTCGTAGTCCACCTCGAGCCGCTCGACCACGCCAGGCCGCATGTTCTCCATCACCACGTCTGCCGTCTTGGCCAGGCGGTGGATGACCGCGCGCCCCTCCGGCTCTTTGAGATTGACGGCAATGGAATGCTTGCCGCGATTCCAGCCGTAGAAGCCATGCAGCTCGCGGAAGGCGTCGCCCTCGAGGGCCTCGACCTTGATCACGCGGGCGCCGAGGTCCCCGACCATCATGGCCGCGTAGGAGCCGGCGATATAGGACGTGAGGTCGACGACCGTGATGCCGTCCAGCGGACCTGCCCCCTGACTCAACTCAGCCCTCGCCTCGCCGAAATCGTCTCGGCTCGAACTGCGGCCCTCTCCCCCGATGGGGGAGAGGGTTGGCTGGGTGACTCTCCCCTGCTGGCTGAGGACTCTTAGGCTCCCTCTCCCCTCTGGGGAGAGGGCCGGGGTGAGGGGATTCGAGCGAGTCGGCCATGCTATCGGGCGGAAATGGCGTGGCGCGTGATCAGCTCCCGGTGGTACTCGGTGTCGCCGTAGAGCGGCTCGAGGGCCTTGGCGCGCTTCATGTACAGGTGCAGATCGTACTCCCACGTGAAGCCGATGCCGCCGTGCACCTGGATGGAATCACCGCAGACGCGGCGCGCGGCCTCGTTGACATACGACTTGCAAATGCTGGAGGCAACCGCGGCGTCTTCCGCCCCCGCCGTCAAGGCCCAGGCCGCGTAATACACCGCGGCATGCGCATTTTCCGCCTCCAGCAGCATCTCGGCGCACCGATGCCGGATGGCCTGGAAGGAGCCGATGGGCTGGCCGAACTGCTCGCGCACCTTGACGTACTCCACGCTCATGTCGAGGCAGCGGCGTGCCGCCCCCAGCATGTCGGCCGAGGCGCACACGGCCGCGCGTCGCAGGAGCGACTCGAGCACGGTGGCGGCGCCGCCGGGCTGGCTCATGATCGCCTCCGCCCCCACCGCGACCTTGTCGAGCCGCATCTCCGACCAGCGATTCGAGAGGTCAATGCCCTTCATGGGTGAGAGGGTGACGCCGACGCTCTTGGGATCCAGGAGGAAGAGCGACAACCCTTCCGCCGACCGCGCCGGCACCAGGATGGCGTCGGCCACATGCGCCCACGGCACGAAGCGCTTCACCCCGGAGAGAATCCAGCCGCTGCCGGACTTGGTCGCGCTCGCCGTCGTGGAGGCGGGGTCCCAGTCGAGGTGCTCTTCGAGCAGCGCCGCCGTCATGCGCGCGCGCCCCGACGCGATGGCGGGCAGCCACTTGTCCTTCTGCGCCGGCGTGCCGCCCAGCGTGAGCCCGAGCCCGCCGAGGACCACCGTGGAGAAGAAGGGCCCGGGATAGGCGGCCCGTCCCATCTCTTCGAGGAGGATGGCGAGCTCGACCAAGCCGAGCCCCGCGCCGCCATGCTCTTCGGGGAAGGGGAGACCGAGCCAGCCGAGCTTGCCCATCTCGCCCCACAGATCGTCGCTGTAGCCCTTCGCGTCGTCGGCCATGGCCCGCACGTGGGCCGACTTGCAATGCTCCTCCAGGGCCGCGCGCACGGAGTTCTTGAGGAGGACTTGGTCGTCGCTGAACGAGAAGTTCACGCTTTGCCTCCCACCCGATCGGCGCGGGTTTCCTTCGGCAGGCCCAGGATGCGCTCGCCGATGACGTTCTTCTGGATCTCCGAGGAGCCGGCATAGATGGTGCCGGCGCGCGACCAGAGATAGGCATAGGCCCAGGAGCCCTGCTCGCCCACCGCGGTGTCGATCTCGAGCTGGAACTCCTTGGGCGCGCCCTCGGTGAGCTGGCCGTAGGGGCCGAGGATCTCGAGGGCCAGCTCCATGTAGCGCTTCTCGAGCTCGGAGTACGAGAGCTTGGTCAACGAGCCGCCCGCGCCGGGATGCTCGCCGCGCTCCAGCTGCGTCAGGGTGCGAAGGGCCTGGTAGCGCTCCACCTCGATGTCCGCCCAGATCCGCCCGATCTTCTGACGCACCAGCGGGTCTTCGATCAGCGGCTTGCCGTGGCGGCGCATCTTCTTGGCCGCCTCGACCAGCCGCGAGTGCTGCGAGGCGTAGTTGGTCACCCGCGCCAGCGCGCGGCCGCCGCGCTCGTAGCCCAGCGTGGTCTGGGCAATGGCCCACCCTTCGCCCAGCTTGCCCATCTGGTCGCTCTTCTCCACCCGCGCATTGGTCATGAACACCTCGCAGAATTCCGAGGAGCCCGTGATCTGCTTGAGGGGGCGGACGTCGACACCGGGCTGGCGCATGTTCATGAGGAAGCAGGAGATGCCCTTGTGCTTGGGCACCTTGGTGTCCGTGCGCGCGAGGAGCAACCCCCAGTGGGCGACCTTGCCGCCGCTCGTCCAGATCTTCTGCCCGTTGACGAGGAAATGGTCACCCTGATCGACGGCCGAGGTCTTCAAGGCGGCGAGGTCGGAGCCCGCGTTGGGCTCGGAGTAGAGCTGGCACCAGAGCTCCTCCGCGGTCAGGATCTTCTTGAGGTAGCGCTTCTTCTGGGCATCGGTGCCGTGGACGATGACGGTGGGCCCGACGATGCCGATCCCCAGGCTATTGGCCGGCGCCGGTGCTTTCGACCGTGCCAGCTCGTCGGCCACGATGGCCTGCTCCATGGGTCGCGCCCCGCCGCCGCCGTATTCCTTCGGCCAGCCCATGCCGAGATAGCCGGCTTCGTAGAGCTTGCGGTGCCAGCCGAGGCGATCATCGAGGGTCCGGATCTCCTTGCGCGGCAGGTTCTCCTCGAGCCAGGCGCGGACCTGCTTGCGGAAGGCGATATCCTCGGGCGTGTAGTTCAGATCCATGGGCGATGCCTCCATTCGTGCGGCTCGCGATGCTGTCGGGGTAAACCCGTTTCTAGCACGGGGTCCGAACCCGGTCAACCTGAGGCGCGACGTGAGGGTGTTCCAGCAACGACCCTCCGTCCGTGCTACCTTGCGGGCATCGACCGCGCATCGGAACGCACCGTGAAACATACGATTCTGTGGCGCCGCCTCGATCTGCCCGGCCATGACGCCTGCCAGCTCATGGCCGTCCCCGACGGGTGGCGACTATCGGGCATGGCGGTGTTCAACCTGGATCGCCGCCCGTGCGCGCTCGCCTATGAGGTGGACGCCGATGCGCGATGGTCCTCACGAGGTGTGCGCGTGCATGGATGGTGCGGGACGGAGCGTGTCGACGTCACCATCCTCGCCGCGCCGGGCGGGGGCTGGCACCTCAATGGCGTCGAGCAATCGGCGGTTCAAGGCTGTGTCGATGTGGATCTTGGCTTCACGCCCGCCACGAATCTGCTTCAGCTTCGTCGCGTCGCCCTGGACATTGGACAGGCGGCCGACGTGCCCGCAGCGTGGCTTGCCTTCCCTGAGTTGACACTGGAGCGCCTGGAGCAACGGTATCGGCGGCTGGATCAGGTCACGTACGAGTATCAGGCTCCCGGCGTCGGCTACGCGGCAGCACCGCTCCAAGTGAATGAGATCGGGTTCGTGACCCGCTATCCCGGCCTCTGGGAGGCGGAGGCTCCATGAACTACGATCTGCGGAAGGCGGACCTCTCCACCGTGCTGGCCGAAGGCCGACTGGTCGCCGACGAAACGAAGCGCACCTTCGGAAAGCGCTCCGCCGCGCAGATCAACTGGAAGCCGAGCGAGGGGGAGTGGAGTATCGGCCAGTGCTTCGATCATCTGATCATCTCGAACCGCCCGTACTTCTCGATCGTCGACGAGATCCTGCAGGGCAAGAAGCGGCCGCGTCTCTGGGAGCGCATGCCGCTCCTTCCCGCGCTCTTCGCCAGGCTGCTCATCAAGACCCTCCGGCCCGATTCGGGGCGGAAGGTCAAAGTGCGGAAGGCCTTCTACCCGTCGAGCAGCCAGATCGATCCGGCGATCGTCACGAGCTTTCTCGAGCAGCAGGAGCGCCTGCTGCATCTCATGGAAGCCTCCCGAGGGCTGGACCTCGAGGGCATCACGATCACCTCACCCGTGTCGAGCCTCATCACGTATAGCCTGATGGATGCTTATCGGATCGTCGTGGTCCACGAGCAGAATCACTTCGTCCAGGCCAGGCGAGCGCTCGAGATGCCGGGCTTTACGACTTGATCTTTCCGCGCCGTCACCCTAGGGTTTTTCCGTGGCCCAGTATTCGCTCGGCATAGACATCGGCGGCACCTTCACCGATATCGTGGTCTACGATCACGACTCGGGTCGGCAGGTCAGCCGCAAGGTTCTCACCACGCACGATGACCCCGCGCGCGCGGTGGCCGCGGGCGTGGCCGCGGTGCTCGTGGATGGGCGTTTCGAGCCGACCGCCTTCACGCGCGTCGTGCATGCCACCACGCTCTTCACCAATGCGCTGATCGAGCGCAAGGGCGCGCCGACCGGGCTCATCACCACCGAGGGCTTCGCGGACACGCTCGAGATCGGGCGCGAGCGCAAGTACGAGCTCTACGACCTCGCCATCACCAAGCCCGAGCCGCTCGTGCCTCGTCACCTGCGCCTCGAGGTGCCCGAGCGCGTCCAGGCCGACGGCAGCGTGCGGCGCCGGCTCGATGCCCGGGTGGTCGAAGCCCGTGCCCGCGCGCTCGTCAAGGCGGGCGTCACCTCCATCGCCATCGTCTTTCTCCACGCCTATGTCAATCCTCGTCACGAGGCGCAGGCCGCCGAGCTGATTACCCGGCGTCACCGCGGCGTGGCTGTCACCACCTCGCATGAAGTCGCCCCCGAGATCCGCGAATTCGAGCGCGCCTCGACCACCGTCGCCAATGCTTATATCAAGCCGCTGGCCCAGCGCTACCTCCAGCTGATGGCGAAGCGCCTGGCGGAGCTGCGGATCCCCGCGCCGCTGCTCCTCATGCTTTCGAGCGGCGGGCTCACCCACGTCGGCGAGGCCCAGCGCACCCCGGTGCAGATGCTGGAGTCGGGCCCGGCCGCGGGCGCCATCGCCGCCGCCTTTTTCGGCCGCGAGGACAGCGGGGGCAATCTCCTCGCCTTCGACATGGGCGGCACCACGGCCAAGCTCTCCCTCGTCGACGGGGGCGAGCCGCTCACCGCCAATAGCTTCGAGGCGGCGCGGCAGCGGCGCTTCATCGAGGGCAGCGGCCTGCCCATGCGCATCTCGACCATCGAGCTGATCGAGATCGGGGCGGGCGGAGGCAGCATTGCGGACGTCGACGAGATCGGCCTTCTCAAGGTGGGGCCGCGCAGCGCCGGCTCGCATCCGGGGCCGGCCTCGTATGGCCTGGGCGGCGCGGAGCCCACGGTGACCGACGCGGATTTCCTGCTCGGCTACCTCAACCCCGACTACTTCGCGGGCGGCGAGGTCAGGGTGGACATGGAAGCGGCGCGCGCCGCTATCGAGCGGCTCGCGGGACGGCTGGGGCTCGACCCCATTCAGGTCGCGTGGGGCATTCACGACATCGTGAACGAGAACATGGCGGGGGCCGCGCGTGTCCACATCGCGGAACGCGGACGTGACCCGCGCGACTACGCGCTCCTCTGCACGGGGGGCGCGGGGCCCGTGCACGCCGGCTCCGTGGCGCGCAAGCTCGGCGTCTCGCGCATCGTCTGTCCACCCTCGGCCGGCGTGGCCTCCGCCCTGGGCCTTCTCGTGGCACCCGCGCGCGTGGACCGCGTGGCCACCGTGGGCATGCGCCTCGATCAGGGCAGAATGGCGGATCTCGAAGCGGCCTTCAGGAAGCTCGAGGACGAAGCGCGGGCGGTGATGGCTGACACGGGGCTCAAGCTCGAGAACGCGGCCATCCAGCGACTGGCTGATGGCCGCTTCCTCGGTCAGGGCTTTGAC
>DASYTI010000117.1 GCA_036002485.1 Candidatus Methylomirabilota bacterium
GAGATCGAGCCGGTGAGCGCGGCCGACCTCATGCGCTTCCTCTTCGCGTGGCAGCACGTCAAGCCGGGGCTGCAGCTCCACGGCCGCGAAGGGCTCGCGCGCGTCATCGAGCAGCTCGAGGGCTTCGAGCTGGCCGCGGCGGGCTGGGAGCGGGAAGTGCTGCCGGCGCGCGTGGGGCGCTACGAGGCGACCTGGCTCGACGAGCTCTGCCTGTCGGGTGAGGTCGCCTGGGGCCGTCTCGAGCGTCACGAGAGCACACGCCATGCGGGACGCCGGCTCTCGGGGACGGTGCCCATCACGCTCCTCCGCCGCCAGAACCTCGGCTGGCTGCTCGAGCCGCGCCAGGGCGAAGACGAGGCGGGGCTGTCGGCGCCCGCGCGCGACGTGCTCTCGCAGCTGCGGGCGGGGGGCGCGTCGTTCACCGACGAGATCGCCGCGCGGGTGCGCCGGCTACGCATCGAGGTGGAGGAAGCTCTCTGCGAGCTGGTCTCAGCCGGGCTCGTCACCGGCGACGGCTTTGCCGGCCTCCGCAGCCTCATGCACTCCGAGAAGCGGAGACGCCCGCGGGCCGGGCGAGCGCGCTCGTCGCGCGCACCCATCGGCACGGGACGCTGGGCGCTGCTCGAGGCGCCGCCCTCCTTGCCGGCCGACGATGTGCTGGAGGCGCGCGCCCGCCAGTACGTGCGACGCTACGGCATCGTCTTCCGCGAGATCCTGCAGCGCGAGCCCGGGGCCCCGGCCTGGCGCGATCTCCTGCGCGTGTACCGCCGGCTCGAGATGCGCGGGGAGCTGCGGGGCGGACGCATGGTGGGCGCCTTCGTGGGCGAGCAGTTCGCCGCGCCCGAGGCGCTCGAGGCGCTGCGCGCCGTCCGGCGCGAGGCGCCGAGCGGCCAGGCCATCCGGCTCTCCGCCTGCGACCCGCTCAACCTCACGGGGATCATTACGCCGGGCGCGCGCGTGCCCGCCATGCTGGGTCAGTGGGTGTCGTACCGCGACGGCATACCCGCAGCCGCGGAGGGACACGGGGCTAGGGCCTCCGAGCCCAGCACCGCCAAAGCCTAGCTTGCCGCTCTTGTCTTCGTCTGGGGCCGGCGGGACGCGTCGCCACGAGCTATTCACGGCGCGCGTACCGCATCCTGGCCTCCCCCTCACCCTACCCTCTCCCCCTTCGGGGGCGAGGGATCAAAGTGAATCCCTCTCTCTCGGAGAGGGAGAGGGCCGCAGTTCGAGCTGAAGGGCGCAGTCCTGAGGCGAGGGCTGAATAGACCAGGGTGGCGTTGTCGCGCGAATGGTCCGCGGTAGCAGGATGCCCAACATGATTTATTCGGCACTGCGTAACGAATCCGCATTGTTACAATCTTCGCCAGGGCTGTTGCCGTCGTCGGCAGCCTTCCTCGTGTCATGTCCGACCCGAAATGTCCGCGAGGTGCTTGACGACCTCCACGGCGCCCCCACCAGAGGGCGCCATGATTCCGGACCGCTCACACGTTGTTTCTGCGGAACAGGAGAGTAGCCCATGGAGACGCTGGCCACCCTGGCCCACGCGGTAACCGAATCGCTCGAGCTGTCCGAAGTCCTCGACCGCGTGGCCCATGCGGCCACGGAGCTCCTTCCCGATTCGTCCGCCCGCATCTGGGTCATGGAAGGAGAACGGCTCGTCCTGCGCGCCGAGCACGGCCCACATGGAGCCCCGCAATCAGGATTCAAGGGCGCCCTCGCCGTGGGCGAAGGGCTCACGGGGCGGGTGGCGGCCACGGGCGAGGTCCTCATCGTCGAGGACGTCGCCGACGACCCCGGCACCATCAACCGCGACTGGATGCGCCAGCAAGGCTACGTCTCCTTCATTGGTATCCCGCTCCTCGTGCGCGGCCGGCTGCTGAGCGTGCTCGCCTTGCTCACCCGGCACCGTCATGATTTCGAGGCCGACCAGGTGGTGCTCCTCACCGCGTTTGGCCGCCATGCCGCCATCGCGGTGGAGCACGCGCGGCTCTACAAGGAAGCCAAGGACACCAAGGATTTCCTCGAGGCGATGACCGAGAACTCCGCCGACGCCATCATCACCACGGACATTCACGGGCGCTTCACGTACTTCAGCTCGGGCGCCCAGGACATGTTCGGCTACCGCGCCCACGAGATCCTGGGCCACCGCGTGGCCGAGTACTACCGCGGGGGAATCGACGAGGCGCAGGCCGTGATGACCCAGCTCCGCGCCGACGGCAAGATCCGCAATCGCGAGCTGGGCTTTCGCGCCAAGGACGGCCGCTGGGTCGAGACGAGCGCTTCCATCTCGCTCATGTCGGATCCGAACGGTCAGATCATGGGCGCCCTCGGGGTGGTGCGAGACATCACGGACCGCAAGAAGGCGGAAGCGGCGCAGCGCGAGGCCGAAGAGCTGCGCACGATCACCACCCTGGCCACCACCACGGCCCACGAGATCAACAACCCGCTCCTCGTGATCAAGGGCCGCCTTGAGATGGTGGGCCCGCGCCTGCCCGAGGATTCCACCGAGCGCAAGTGGATCGAGCAATCGCTGGTGGCCGTCGCGCGCATTCAACAGATGGTGGCGCGGATGCAGCGGATCGCCCGCGTGCAGTACCTGGAAGGGGAAAGCCGATCCCTCCCCCGACTCTTCGATCTCAGAAAAGCCAGCGACGCCGAGGACTCTCCGGGAGCCTCCCCGCCCCCGCCGAAATCCAGATAAGCGCCGGGGCTCCGTGGTGCCTGGCTCGAGACCGCCCAAGAAGGGCGGAGGGGGCGTGGTCAAGCAAAGCGCGGGCTTGCTGCTCTATCGGCGCCCGGCGGGGAGGCTACTGGTCCTGCTCGTTCATCCCGGCGGGCCGTTCTGGCAGAAAAAAGATCTGGGCGCCTGGTCCATCCCCAAGGGGGAGTTTGCCGACGGTGAAGATGCGCTCGCCACCGCGAGGCGCGAATTCCGCGAAGAGACCGGCCTCGACGTCCCCGGCCCTTTCACGCCCTTGACACCGATCAAGCAGCCGGGCGGCAAGACCGTCCACGCGTGGGGCGTCGAGGGCGATTTCGACCCGCGAGCCTTGAAGAGCAACACCTTTTCGCTGGAGTGGCCGCCCCGCTCCGGGCGGGCGCAGGAGTTTCCCGAAGTCGATCGCGCCGCCTGGTTCGACCTCGAGGAGGCCAAGCGGAGAATCAACCGCGGCCAAGCCACCCTTCTCGACGAGCTGGCGGAACTGGTAGGACGCTGAGATTCGCCCCCTCATTCACTCAGCCCTCGCCTCGACGCTCGAAGCGCCTCGGCTCGAACTGCGGCCCTCCCCCCCGATGGGGGAGAGGGGTGTTGGGGTTTGTCGACCCCTAAGCCTCCGGCCGGCTCCGCGTCAGTTCTTCTTGAGGCGGACCTCTTCGAGGGGCGCCGACCAGGGATAGGGGTCGATGAGCATGAGGGCGGGGTCGGCCACCCGCGGTCCCACCGCGCTCGGCCAGATATAGTCCATGATGGGCGCGAAGCGCACGCGCTCGTTGAGGAGGCGCTGGATCTGGTGAAGCTGCGCCTCGCGCTTGCGCCGATCCGTCTCCCGGCTCTGCTGCTGGTAGAGTGCCTCGATGTCGGGATAGCCGCCATAGGTGAAGGCGCCGCTCGCCGGCACCGTCTCCGACAACCGTGAGGCGGCATTGCCGTAGATGGCATTGATGCACACGCACAGCCCGTGCAGCTTCTTGCTCGCCAGCGCCGTGTAGAAGGCTGCGCGCTCCATCGTGCGCAGCCGCACCTTGATCCCCACCGCTCCGAGATACTGCCCGACCGATTCGCCCATCGAGAAATACGGGGGCCAGGGATAGAGCTCGCCCGCATCGAAGCCGTTGGGGTAGCCCGCCTCGGCCAGCAGCTGCTTGGCCTTGGCGGGGTCATAGAGAGGCGGCTCGGTGGGAAGCGCGAATTCGAACTTTCGGGGGATCACGTTGCCCGTGGGCCGGGAGGCGCCGACCGTCTCCGCCTCGCTGAGCGATTTGCGATCCAGGGCGTAGCTGGCGGCCAGCCGCACGCGCCGGTCATGCCAGGGAGACTTCGGGTCCCACTGATCGAAGAAATCCAGATAGTACGTCCCGATACCACCCGAGAACGCCAGCTTGAGGGTGGGATCGCGCTTCACCTCCATGGCCTGCGGCGCATCCAGCAAGTACGCGAGATCGACTTCTCCCCTCTTCAGCATGGCCAGGCGCGTGGTCGACTCCAGCACGCTCTTGTAGACCAGCCGCTTGACCGACGGCATCTTGCGCCAGTAGCCCTCGTAGGCCTCCATGACCAGCTCGACACCGGGCGTATGGCTCACGAACTTGTACGGCCCGAGCCCCACTGGATTCTTCTTGAAGCCATCGAGGCCCACCTGCTCGACATATTTCTTCGGCACGATCCAGCCCGCCCCCGTGGCAAACGTCCCGTAATAGGTCATGAAGTCCGGGAAGGGCTCGTGCAGGTGGAAGCGCACTCGATAGGGGCCGGCGATCTCGACCTCCTTGACCTTGTCCTGGAGGATCTTGGCTCCCTTGGCGCGATGGAAGCTGAACTTCACGTCCTCGGCGGTGAACAGGTCGCCGTTGTGGAACTTCAGCCCTTCCCGGAGCTTGAAATCGTAGACGCGCTGGTCCGCGCTGACCGTCCAGCCCTCCGCGAGGCTCGGCGTCAAGTGGTTGCCCGGCATCGGCTTGACAAGAGCATCGTGCATGGCATACAGGACCCAGAACGGAGTGAGGACGCCCACCACCTCGGCAGGATCAAACCAGACGGGAGCCAAGGTGACGTACAAGGCCCAGCGCATCTCCCCTTCTGGCTTGGTCTGCGCGGCCGCGGGGTCGGGAAGGCCGCCGGCGAGCAGGAGGGAGAGCACGATCACCCATGCCAGAGCCGGCCTCGATTTGCCAGGCATTTCCGTCTTCCTCCCGTGGCCTTCCTTGGACAGGACGGTTCGACCGATGACCCTTGCGCGAGCCTTCTTACCGCGTCCGCTCCCGCAAATGCAAGCTCGGTGATGTTTGGCTGGCGCGCGCGAATCGGCGTGTTGCTCCCGCCCGGCAATCCCACGGTGGAGCCCGAGCTCTGCGGCATGGCGCCCACCGGGGTCAGCGTGCACTTCGCGCGAATGGAGGCGCCGCCTTCGAGCGGCCCGGCGGGCGGCGCGGCCGGAATGGAAGAGCGCACGCGCGCGTATCGCGAGGGACTGGAGGGTCCGGCCCGGGCCCTCGGCGAGGTCCGCCCTCGCGTGGTCGTGCTGGCCCACACGGCGTCGAGTTATGCCTTGGGCTTCGGCAATGACCAGCCCCTGGCCGATCGCATCTCGTCGCTGAGCGGAGCGCCCGCGCTCCTGGCCGCCCATGCGGTGCTGGCCGCCCTCCAGCATCTCGGTATCAAGCGGCTCGCTCTCGGCACGCCGTACCCGGAGGCCATCAGCGAGCAGGGCAAGGCCTACTGGGCTGCCGCCGGCTTCGAGATCGCCGGCTATCACCGGCTCGCCGACGTGCGGGACATCTATGCCGAGAACGAGGAGCGCGCATATCTTCTCGCACGTCAGGCCGACACGCGCGACGCCGACGCCGTCCTCCTGAGCGGGACGGGCATGCCCACGGTGGCCGTGCTCGAGATGCTCGAGCGCGATCTCGGCAAGCCGGTGATCAGCAGCAATCAGGCGTGTCTCTGGCAGGCGCTGCGGCGGGCGGGCGTCCGCGGAGCCATTTCCGGGTTCGGCCGCCTGCTGCGGGAACTCTGAGGCGCTGCTGACAAGGAGCCCCTGATTTACTCAGCCCTCGCCTCGCGGCTTCGCCGCTCAGCTCGAACGGTGGCCCTCTTCCCCAATGGGGGATAGGGATGAGAAGGCGGAGAACAGCCTCGTCTCAGGCGCTCTTCCTTCTGATCCCTCTCCCCCCCTGGGGGAGAGGACAGGGTGAGGGGGCACTTCAACCGGTCGGAGGGTCAGATGACCTATAAATCGATCAACTTCAGGCAGAAGCTCGAACTTTTCGACGAGCAATGGACGCCGAAGGTCATCGCTGAAATGAACGACTATCAATTCAAGATCGTGAAGCTACAGGGCGATTTCATCTGGCATGACCACAAGGATACCGATGAGACGTTCATCGTCCTCGACGGCGATCTGCGGATCGATTTCCGCGACGGCGCCGTCCGCGTTGCGACCGGCGAGATGTTCGTCGTTCCCAAAGGCGTCGAGCACAAGCCCTACGCGGAAAACGAGGTCAAGCTCCTGCTCATTGAACCGCGGGGGGTGCTCAATACGGGGCACGAGGGTGGGGAGCGGACGGCCGAGAACGATGTCTGGATCTGACCCTGTGCCTATCTCCAGCGCTCAGATCGTCGTCGACCCCGGATCCAGCCCGAGCAGGAGTCGACCCGCCAGCTCGTAGTTGTCCGGCGCGACCCACACGTGAGCGGCTGCCGTGTGGGCATCCCGAAGGCAACGATCGAGACGGCTCGTCGCGTAGATCGCGGTGGCCCCTCCCGCGCTGTACATGAGATCCACGGCCTCCGAGGCATTGGCCATGGCCTGCGCGATCGACAGCCGATAGACGGCGCGCTGCCCGGGCGACGGCCGCTCGCCGCGAGACACGGTCTCCCACAGATCGCGCGTCGCCTCGCGCACATACGCGCGCCCTGAGCCGACGAGAGCCTCGGCCCGGGCGACCTTGGCCTGGATGGTCGTGCGCGTCGCCAGCCGACCCTCGGCGGGAAGCCAGGTCGCTTCTTTCCCGCCCGCGAGCCCGATGAACTCATCGATCGCCACCCGACCGATCCCGAGGCCGAGCGCGGCGTGAGCGACGTGGGTCCAGCCCACGAACTGGTAGAGCGGCTGCGGGCGGTGCGACTCTTCGGAAGCGCTGTGGACGCGCTCCTCGGGGATGAAGACATCCGTGATGGTGAAGTCGTGGCTGCCCGTCCCTCGCATGCCGGTGGTGCGCCAGGTGTCGACGGCCTTGGCGTCCGAAGCGGGCAGCACGCAGCGCAGATAGATCGGCCGCCCGTCGGGCCCGAGACGCGGCCGCTCGCCGTCGTAGAGATGGCAGCCGACGTGGATCCAGCCGGCGATGAGGATATTGCTGCCCTGAGTCCAGCGCCCGGTCAGCCGATAGCCGCCCGGCACGGGCAGGGCGCGTCCCTTCGGCGGTCCCGAGCCGGCCATGATGGTCTGCCGCGGCGACACGAACATCGCGGCAAGAAGCTCGTCGGGAAGGCCGCGCGCGGTGATCGCCATGGTGCTGGTGGAGATGAGCACGCTCCAGGCCGCGGCACTGTCGGCCTGCGCGAGCGCCTCGATCACGTCGAAGTACGCCAGCGGATCCATCTCGCCGCCGCCGAGGGAGCGCGGCAGGAGCAGGCGATAGAGGCCGGCATCGGCCATGGCCTGCACGAGCGGCTCGCTCAGCGAGCGCTCGCTCTCCACCTCGTCGGAGGCGGCGCGCAGCCGGGGCGCCAGCGCCTTGACGGCGGCGAGCACGTCCTCACGCGCGTAGCTCGGGCCGGCCGGCGTGGTCATAGTCCGCTGATCACAGCATTGAGCTTGCCGGCCAGTCAAGCGCAAGCGTTGCTACCTTTCTAGCTGAAAGAGGCCCATCCGCGGGAGGCGTCTTGCTTCTTCACATCCCTCTCCCCTTTGGGGAGAGGGTAGGGTGAGGGGCACTCTTGACGCGGGGCGGTCGCCCCCTCACCCACTCAGCACTCGCCTCGTCGCTCGAAGCGAGCGTCTCAGCTCGAACCGCAGCCCTCTCCCCCGATGGGGGAGAGGGATCCATGAAGGAGCCAAAACCACCAGATGAGCATTCAGTGAGGTCGAACACTTTGCAGGTCGGTAGAGTGAGGGCCGAGCGCGGTCGTGTTCAGGTCCGGCGGCGCCCCACCGTTTCCGCCCTTTCGGGTCCGGTGTCCGTTCGCCGAATGGACCATCACGCGTTTCTCGCCCCTCCTCATCGAACCGGACGTGCGGTTTTCCCGCATCCGGCTCTCGGACGGGTTTCACACCCGGGCATATGCAGGTCGAGCCACGTGAAGACGCTGTAGCTGGTACACGCCCAGCTCCCCGAAGATCCGCGCTGCGGGGTAGCGCCTCGTCCCTCGCGACGGGACTTTGTGCCTCCGCCGCAGAAAACGCCTCACACGCTCCGTGACATAGCGATCGACCGCTCGGTAGGCCTGAGCCCGTGTGCCATAGCTGAAGTAGTTCGCCCACCCGCGTAATATGCGGTTGAGGTCACCCTTCACCTCACCCCACGGCTCCTGGTTGCCCGGACGGAGGATCTGTCGGATGCGCCCCTTGACCCGCTGGACCGCCGTCTTGGCCGGCGCGGCCCCCACGTACCGATGGCCATTCTTCCGCGACCGCATTGGCCCAAAGGTGTAGCCCAGAAAACTGAACGACTCGCGCCGCCCCTCGCACACCCGGGTCTTCTGCTCGTTGAGCGTCAGCCCCATCTGTGCGAACCACCGGCGACTCTGCGCGAGCACCTCCGCCGCCCCGTAGCGACACAGGACCACGAAGTCGTCCGCGTAGTTGACGAGCCGTGCCCCGTAGCGCCGGTCGAGCCCCCGCAGTCGGAAGACTTTCAGATAGCGGTTCATGTAGAGGTTCGCGAGCAGCGGCGAGATCACCCCGCCTTGCGGCGTGCCCCGCGTCGCCCGCTTGCCCCCGCTGTACCGCCACCCTCCACCGCTCGCCGCCTCCGCCACTGGCGCCTTGAGCCACCGCTTGAGCAACCGGAGCAGCTGTCCATCGCTGATCCGCCGCGCCAGCGACTTCAGCAACGCCGCGTGCGGAATCGTGTCGAAGTACTGCGACACGTCCGCGTCCACCACCTCCGTGTGCCCGGCACCCAACGCCCGGTGCACCTCCTGGACCGCCTCCAGCGCCCCGCGGCCCGGTCGATAGCCATAGGCTGTCGGTTCCAGGTCCGCCTCGAAGATCGGTTGCAAGATCAGCATGGCCGCGGTCTGCACCACCCGGTCCCGTATCGTCGGAATCCCGAGCGGCCGCTCGCCGCCACCAGGCTTCGGAATCAGCACCCGCCGCACCGGTTGGGGGCGGTACGTCTCCGTGCGCAGCGCCTCCTGCACTGCGGCCAGCCATTGCTCCCGCCCCGCGGCCTCGATGTCCTCGAATGTCACCCCGTCCACGCCCGGCGCCCCGCCGTGCTGCTGGCTGAGCGCATAAGCGTGCGCCAGGATGTCCACCCGATACACCTTGTCGTACAGCAGGTAGAAGCGATAGGCCGGGTCCTGCTTGGCCTTGGTGTAGAGCGCCTCTTGGAGTCGCCGGAGCTTCGGTGGAGTTGCCAGGCTCACGCCAATCTCCCGCCCCTTGACTCGTCGACGCGCACCCCGAACCAGGGCGCCTTCCCTCCCGACCGGTTCTGTTGTCCGGCCAGTCCATGCGGTACCGTGCGCCCCTCCGACACCCCGCGCGGCTTCCACCGAAATGCGGACGTGAGAGCCGCGACCCCTCGCCGCGCTGGGCTTCCCGTGTTGCCCCGTGCTCTGTGTCGACGTGCCACGCCCACTACCCCGGTGAGCGATCGCCCCATCATCGGTCGGTTACTCCGGTGCGATCCGGCGGCCTTCCCTGTTTTGAGGGCAGGTCGGCGCTCACGATTTTCTTTCGAGGCCTGCTCGGGCTTCACTCGCGTTGCGGCCCGTCGACTCGCAGACCCACCCATGGTGGGCCGATGTCCCGAGGGCTTCAGCGAGTCGATTGCTCTTCTCGCCGCCTCGGTAGCTACTGGGGTGCACCGACAACTCCCCAGGCCGGACTTTCACCGGCAAGAACACAGCGCCTTTCACGGCACACCTCAAAAGGGTCCAGATGCGAGGCGGCGAGGGAGGCGCGGCCCGAGGCGTACTCTCTGTACGTTGAGGGCCCGCGCCGACCGAGCCAATGAAGCAGATGGGCCCTTTTCAGCGACCTGCCTTACAGACGGGTCTCGTCGACAGCGAGGCCGAGCCAGTGGCGGCCGACCAGCTCGTAGTTGGCGAGGCGTGACTGGATATGCTGACTGATGACGTGGATGTCCTGGAAGTGGCGCTGGATGAGATGGCTCTCGTAGACCGCGGTGGCGCCGGCGGCGTTGTAGACGGTATCCACGACCTGGACGGCCAGGCGAATGGCGTGAGTGGTGGCGAGGCGCAGGGTCGCGCGCTGGTCCAGGGTGATCGTGCCCGTCGCCGTCAGATGTGCCCAGATCTCGCGGACCGTCTCCGTCAGGAAGGCGCGCCCCGTGCGAACATAGGCCTCGGCGTGGCCGATGTCCGACTGGACCAGGGCCTGATCGCGCAGGAGCCCGGTGACGGATCGCGGGGTCTTGGCCCCGGCCAGCTCGACGAAAGCGTCGAGCGAGGAGCGCGCCACGCCGAGGGCCACCGCGGCGTCGCCCGAGGCGAAGGCCAGGGTGCGCGGAATCTGGTAGAGCGGGCCAGGCTCTAGTAATCGCGCCGCCGTCGACAGCACCGTGCGCGCCTCGGGCACGAAGACGTCGTGCACCGCGAAGTGGTGCGTGCCCGTGCCTCGCATGCCGCGGACCTGCCACGTGTCCAATCGCTCGGCCTCGGCGACCGGCACGAAGAGATAGCGCGTCTCGGGCAGACCGTCTGGCAGGAGCCTGAGCTGACCGTTCTCGAAGACCTGGGCATGCGAGGCCTGCCAGGCCGCGTGACGGCAGCCCGTGCTGAAGCCCTGGCGTCCCGTCACTCGGTAGCCGCCCGGGACGACCACGGCCTTGGCCGTCGCGCCCGGCGTATTCGCGACCACGGCGCGCGGCGTCTCGATCCAGATGGCGCGGGCGGCCGCCGGCGGCATCCGCGCCGCATAGGTCGCGAAGATCGCGCCTTGATTGATGGCCCACGCGGTGCTCGCGTCGGCTTTCCCCAGCTCCTCGATCACCTGGATGTACGTCGGCAGGTCGAGCTCCCCGCCCCCCAGGCTGCGCGGCACGGCGAGATGAAAGAATCCCGCATCGGCCAGCGCCTCGAAGAGCGGCCGCGGCAGCTCCCGCTCGGCCTCGGTCTCATCCGCGCAGGATCGAACCATCGGAGCCAGCTTTCGCGCGGCGTCGAGCGGCGATTGCGTTTCGTTGGGGGCCATGGGTCCCTGTCAGTCCTCGCGGTTGGCGACCCGGGGACCGCCGCTCACGTACACGGTCTCCCCGGTCATGAAGTTCGCCTGGTCAGAGGCCACGAAGATCACCGCCCAGGCGATCTCTTCGGGACGGCCGAGCCGCTGGAGGGGCAGGTCGCGCGAGGCCTGGGCGATCAT
>DASYTI010000118.1 GCA_036002485.1 Candidatus Methylomirabilota bacterium
TCGACCCCGCGCAAGCTCGAGCCCCGCGCCAAGGCGCGCGGCGTGCATTTCTTGGAGTCGCCGGTGAGCGGCGGCGTCGCCGGCGCGCGCGCCGCCACCCTGGCCGTCATGGTGGGCGGCGACCCCCAGGTGCTGGAGCGCGCCCGCCCGGTGCTCCGCTCCATCGGCCCCAACATCTTCAGCGTGGGCCCGGTCGGGGCCGGCAACACCGTGAAGGCGATCAACAACATGATGGCCTGCGTCAACTCGCTGGCCATGATGGAAGGGCTGGTGCTCGGGATCAAGGCCGGACTCGATCCCATGATCATCCACGACGTGGTGAAGGCGAGCAGTGGAGGGAGCAAGGCCCTCGATCGCATTCCGCGCGCGATCATTCCGCGCGATTTCGAGCCCGGCTTCAAGGTGTTCCTGATGAACAAGGACCTCGAGACCTTCAACACCATCGCCAAGGACCTCCACGTCCCCGTCAGCTTCTCCAACGTGGCCCAGCGCTACGAGCAGGCGGCCATGGCGGCCGGCCTGGCCGACAAGGACACCACGGTGGTCATGACCATCATCGAGAAGCTCGCCGCCCTGGAGGTGCCGCGCGGCAAGTAGGGGGTGCCCCTCCTGCCGGCACTCGTCGAGGCGGCCTCGGCCTGGTTCGCGAGGTCGCCTCTTCTTCTTGGTTACGTCGGCCTCTGCATTCTGGGCGCCTTCGTCGTCCGGGGATTCAGCGGTTTTGGCTCGTCGATGATCGCCGTCTCCGCCCTCACCCTCGCGATGCCGCCCGCTCAGGTGGTGCCGGCCATGTTCGCCCTCGAGATCGTGGCCTCGGTGGGTCTCTTGCCGTCGGTCTGGCACGACGTGGACTGGCGCTCGCTCGTGTGGATCGTCAGCGGCTGCATCGTGGCCACCCCGGTCGGGCTCGCCGTGCTCGCCCAGGCGCCGCTGAATCTCATGCGCGCCCTCGTCTCGGCCGTAGTGGTCATGGTCGCCCTCGTCTTGCTGAAGGGATTCGTCCTCCGGGCCACGCCGGGGCCCGGGGCGACCTTCGGGGTAGGATGCCTCGCCGGGCTCCTCAACGGATCGACGGGGCTCGCCGGACCTCCGGTCGTGATCTTCTATTTTTCCTCGGTGGGCGCCAGGGAGAGAGGCCGCGCCACCCTCATCGCGTTCTTCGTGGCCACCGATGTCTACGCGCTGCTGCTGGCGAGGGCGGGCGGCCTGCTGGACGCCCAGGCCATGGTCCTCGGGCTCTACGCGCTGCCCTTCGTCGCTCTCGGGATCTGGCTGGGGCACCGGCGCTTCATCGCCACCGAGCCGCAGACGTTTCGTCGGGTCGTGCTCTGGTTCCTCGCCGGTCTCGGGGTAGCCGGGCTCGTGCTGGCCGCGGTGAGGTACAGCGCAGCCACGTAGCCTGAGGTATGCTCGGGCGGCGTAGCTCATGCGGGACACCTGAGAGGACGGCCATGGCCCGCGGCAAGATTCTCGTCGCGATGATGATGCACGAGACCAACACGTTCTCGCCGGTGCCCACGCCCCTGGCCTCGTTCCGCCCGCTCTCCGGCCCCGCAGCCATCCAGGAGTTCCAGGACACCAATACCCAGCTCGGCGGCTTCCTGCACGTGGCCAAGGAGACGGGGGCGGAGATCGTCGTGCCCCTCGCGGCGGGCGCCCACCCGTCCGGCTATGTGGAGCGCGCGGCCTACGAGGACATGTGCGAGGCGATCGTGGGCGGGATCAGGAACGGCTGCGACGCGGCCTTCCTCGCCCTGCACGGCGCCATGGTGGCCGAGCACGTGGACGACGGCGAGGGCGAGCTCTTGCGTCGCATTCGCGCGGTGGCGCCACGCCTGCCCATCGCCGTGGGGCTCGATTTCCACGCGCACATGACGGCGCCCATGGTCGACCTCGCGACTGTCTTGACCGGGTACCGGACCTATCCGCACATCGACATGGGCGAGACGGCTCAGCGGGCCGCCCGGACGCTCGTGCGGGCCCTCGCCGGCGAGATCGAGCCCGTGATGGTATGGGGATGGCTGCCCATGATGACGAGCACGCTTGTGCACACTCCCTCTCGCCAGCCCATGAAGGACATCATGGACATGGCGATGGGCGCGGAGTCGTCCGGCGCCGTGGTCAACGCGTCCGTGTTCGGCGGCTTTCCGCATGCTGACATCCCGCATCTCTCCTGCTCGGCGGTGATCGTGTGCGACCGGCGCCCGGAGGCGGGCCAGGCCCTGCTCGACCAGCTGCTCGACCTGGCCTGGGACCGGCGCGAAGCATTCCTCTACCGCGGCGCCCCGCTTTCGAGCCAGATCGCGCAGGCACGGACGCTCGGCGAGGGCCCCATTGTCCTGGTGGATCATGGAGACAATACCGCCTCCGGGGGGACGCAGGACGTGATGAGCGTGATCGAGGAGACCATGCGACAGGGCCTCGCGGACGTCGTGGCCGGACCGATCTGCGATCCTGCCGGCATCGCGCGTATTCTGGCCGCGGGCACCGCGGCCAGCGTCACCCTGCCTCTGGGCGGCAAGGTCGACATGCCACAGGTCAATCTCACGGGCAGGCCGCTCACCATCACCGGCAAGGTCGCGCGCATCACGGAGGGCGAGTTCGTGGTCACGGGGCCGATGGCCACGGGCACGCGCGTGCGCATGGGCCGGACCGCCGTGCTCGATACCGGAAGCATGCAGATCGTCGTCTCGGAGCGCCGCAGCGAGCCGTTCGATGTGGGCGTGTTCACTCACTGTGGCATCGACCCGCGTGGCAAGCGATACGTCCTCATCAAGTCGCGGCAGCACTTCCGGGCCGGCTTCGAGCCGATCGCCCGGCACATCGTCCTGTGCGACGGTGAGGGCGTCACCAGCTCGGACCTCCAGCGCTTCACGTATCGGAACCGCCGCCGGCCCCTCTATCCGTTCGAGGCCAACGTCCACCCCGTTCCCCGCACCCGAAGTGGAGGACCACGATGATCCAGTTCAAGAAGCTGACCTACGAGGCCCTCGAGGTCGGCGAGGAGTTCGTCTCCGACGAGCATCTCGTCACCCCCGAAGACGTCGAGACGTACGCCTTCGCGGTGGAGGATCACCATCCCTGGTTCCTCGAGGACTCGCCCTTCGGGGGCCCCATCGCGCACCCCACGCTGCTCGGGAACCAGGCCCTGCGCATGCGCCACGGCCGCTACATCGTACACGCGGGGCTTCACGCGAAGATGGACTTCGAGTTCCTGGAGCCGATCCGGCCCGGCGTGCGCACGCGCTCGCGCGGCAAGGTCGTCGACAAGTACGAGCGCCGCGGCAAGCCCTACATGGTGACGGAGTTCGTGACCGAGGACGAGAACGGCACGCCGCTCGTCCGTGGCCGCTTCACCCAGATGCTCTTTCGCGACTGAGAGGCCAGCCATGGAGACCATGACCGAGACCCTCCCGTCCCTCGTGAAGGAGATCTCCCAGCGCAAGATCGACGCGTATTCCGTGGTGCGGCCGCGCTCCATTCACACGGATGAGAGCTGGGCGAGGGCCAAGGGATTCCGCGCTCCCCTTGCTCAGGCCATGATGTCGACGGCCTATGTCTCGGAGATGATGACGCGGTTCCTGGGCGCTGGCTTCGTCAAGGGCGGCACGATCTCGATGACTTTCGTCAAGCCCGTCTATGCCGGAGACCGGCTCACCGTGCACGGCGTGGTCAAGGACCGGCGCCCGGAGCATGGCGGCACGCGGATCGTGGTGGAGGTCTGGTGCGTGAACCAGCACGGCGAGAAGACGGCGATCGGCACTGCGAGCGGCCTCGAGCCGTGAAGCGCAGCACGGAGCGTATCCTCACCACCCACACGGGCAGCCTGCCGCGGCCTCCCGACCTGACGGCGATGCTGGAGTCGATGGACGCCGGGTACGCGCTCGACCCCGCCGCCTTCGACGACCGGGTGCGCCGCGCGGTGGCGGACATCGTGCGGCAGCAGGTGCAGGCAGGGCTCGACATCGTCAACGATGGCGAGCAGGGCAAGGTCGGCTACTCGACGTATGTGCGGCATCGCCTCACGGGGTTTGGGGGACAGAGTGCGCTGCCGAGCCGGGCCGACTGGGCCGACTTTCCCGAGGCCGCCGCCCGCGCCGAGCGGCGCTCGGCCGTGTCCCGCCCCTCCTGCGATGGCCCCATCGAGTGGCAAGACCGCGGGGCCGTGCAGAAGGACGTGGCCAACCTGCGCGCCGCCCTCGACGGCGTCAAGCCGACGGAGGCCTTCATGACGGCCGCCTCGCCCGGCGTCATCGCCCACTTCCTGCGTAACGAGTACTATCCGAGCCGGGAGGCCTACCTGGCGCGCCTCGTCGACGTCATGAAGGAAGAGTACGACGCCATCCACCGCGCGGGATTCGTGCTCCAGGTCGACTGCCCCGATCTCGCCATGGGGCGCCACCTCGCCTTCCCGAGCCTCAGCAACGCGGAGTTCGTGAAGATCGCCGAGGCCAATGTGGAGGCGCTCAACCACGCCCTCCGCGACATCCCGCCGGACCGGATGCGGCTGCACCTCTGCTGGGGTAATTACGAGGGGCCGCATCATCGGGACATTCCGCTGCGGGAGATCATCCACGTGGCCCTCAAGGCCCGGCCCCAAGCCCTCTCACTCGAAGGCGCCAATCCGCGCCACGAGCACGAATGGGTCGTGTTCCAGGAGGTGCGCCTGCCTGAGGAGAAGATTCTCATCCCCGGCGTGCTCGACTCCACCACCAACTTCATCGAGCACCCCGAGCTGGTTGCCCAGCGGCTCGTCCGCTATGCCGAGGTGGTGGGCCGGGAGCGCGTGATGGCCGGCACCGATTGCGGCTTCGCGACATTCGGACGATCCACCCTCCAGGTCGAGCCCGAGATCGCGTGGGCCAAGTTCAAGTCGATGGCCGAGGGGGCCCGCCTCGCTTCCGCCCGCCTCTGGTCCTGATCAGCACGTTTCACATCCCTCTCCCCTCAGGGGAGAGGGGAGGGTGAGGGGTGGTCTTCGATAAGGAGAACACGATGAAGATCGGGATCTTCCTGACGAATCAGAACCCGGTGGGAAGTGACATGATCTCCGCCCTCGAGGACCAGTGCCTCATGACGCGCCTGGCGCGGGATCGCGGCTGGGACGCCGTGGCCACGGGCCAGCACTACCTCAGCGAAGGCATGAGCCAGCTTCAGCTCATCCCATACCTGGCCCGCCTGGCCGCCGACGCGGGCCACATGACGGGCGTGGCCGGGGTCCTGCTCATCGGCCTGCACAACCCCGTGGAAGTGGCGGAGTGCATGGCCTCCCTCGACGTCATCTGGCAGGGCAACTTCGTGTTCGGCATCGGGCTCGGGTATCGGGACGTCGAGTTCGACGCCTTCAAGGTGCCCCGCGGGCAGCGCCTGCGTCGATTCGAGCAGTGTCTGGAGGTCGTGAAGCGTCTGTGGACCGAGGACAAGGTGACGGTGGACAATGACGTCTGCACGCTCTCGAACGTCACCCTGACGTGCCGGCCCGTCCAGCAGCCCCACCCGCCCATCTGGGTGGCCGCCAACAACGACAACGCCATCCGGCGCGCCGCGCGAATCGGCGACACGTGGTTCGTGAATCCACACGCGACCATGACCACCATCAAGCGGCAGATGGAGCTGTACCGCGCCGAGCTGGCGAGGCTCGGCAAGCCGTTCCCGCGGGTCCTTCCCCTCATCAAGGAGATCTTCTGCGCCAGGGACACTCCGACCGCGCTGGAGATGGCCGGCCCTTATCTCGCCAACAAGTACCGCACGTATGCGTCGTGGGGACAGGACGCCGTGATGCCCGGGGACGAGACCTTTCACCAGCCCTTCGAGTCTCTGCTCCGTGACCGGTTCGTGTTCGGAAGTCCGGAGGAGTGCTACGAGCAGCTGCGGCCGTGCTGGGAAGAGGCGGGCGCCAATTTCCTCTTCTTACGCACGCATTGGAGCGGCATGCCGGTGGGGCCTGCCCTGGCCAGCATGCGTCTGATCAGCGATGAGCTGCTTCCGGCCTTGCGCCGGATCTAGGCGGGGGACTGAAGCTCAGGTCCGCGCTATCCCTTCTACGAGGGGTCCTTCTCTCTCGTCCTGGTCACGCCGCGGGCGATGCCGATGCCGACCAGGCAGATGACGCCCACCCCTATCCATTTCGGGGGCACATGGAGCAAGTGGGCACCGATGGCCAGGCCAATGATCAGGATGCAGTACCCGATGAGATAAATCCCGAAGGCCATTGGCCATTCCTCCTTTGGCGAGCCTCGCACCCCATGCGGCCGCCGACTCTGCGTCAGCATAACGCATTCGTCGGCGGTACCATGAGCTCATGGCGAGCGTGAAGAAGCGGCTTCCCGGAAACGCGGCGGGCGAATTCTACGTCGACTCGACCTGCATCGACTGCGACCAGTGCCGGCAGATCGCGCCGGCAACTTTCCGCGCCAAGGGCGAGCACTCGATCGTGTTCCGCCAGCCCGCCACCGCTGGCGAAGCGCGGCGGGCCGAGAAGGCCATGGTCACGTGTCCCATCGGCTCCATCGGCGCCCTGGGGAAGCGCGACCTGTCGGAGGCGATCGCCGCCTATCCCGAGCGGGTCGAGGGGAACGTGTATTTCTGCGGCTTCGCCTCCGAGGACACCTACGGCGGCTCGAGCTATCTCGTCGTCCGCCCCCAGGGCAACGTGCTCGTCGACTCACCCCGCTTCGCCCGCCACCTCGTCCGCCGGATCGAGGAGATGGGCGGCGTCCGCTTCATGTTCCTGACGCATGTCGATGACGTCGCGGAGCACGCGAAGTTCCGGAGTCACTTCGGGTGCGAGCGTGTGATGCACGCGGACGACGCCCGCTTTCCCGTCGAGCGCCGCATCGAGGGCAGGGAGGCGACCCGCCTGGAAGATGACCTCCTCGTGATCCCGACGCCCGGTCACACCAAAGGGCATCAGGTGCTCTTGTACTCCGGGCGCATGCTCTTTACCGGCGACCATCTCGCCTGGTCTCCGAATGTCCGCCGTCTGGCCGCCTCTCGCGATGTCTGCTGGTACTCCTGGACGGAGCAGACGCGCTCCATGGAGAAGCTCCTCGCGTATCGCTTCGAATGGGTGCTGCCCGGTCACGGGCACCGTCACCAGTGCTCGAGCGAGGAGATGCACCGGCACCTGGAGCGCTGCGTGCGATCGATGAAGGGCGAGCAGAAGCGATCCATCCGCGCGATCTCTTGACCCCGGGAGTGGGAGCCGCCGCGGGCCTTGCTGCCGTGAGCTGACCGGACATATACGCCCACCCCGGAATGGCGCCTCGGTGTATGGTGTCCGGGTCCCCAAATGAACATCACGATCCTCGACGACTACCCGGACACCATCAGGACGCTGCCGTGCTTCAGCAAGGTGGCCGGCCATCACATCACGATCTGGAATGACCACACCAAGGACACCGGCACGCTGGCCGAGAGGCTCCGGGAGACCGAGGCGCTGGCCCTGCTTCGCGAGCGCACCCCGATTCGTGCGCCCCTCCCCGAGCGCCTCGACAAGCTCCGGCTCATCGTCTACCCGCGTCAAAACCAGCCGCGCCGGGGGCGCTGGAGGCGGCCCTTCGCGCCGGCCGCCCGGCCATGGCGGCCGTGGACGTCTTCGAGGACGAGCCGGTGCTGGGCGCCAAGCATCCGCTCCTGGGCATGGACAATGTGGTGGGCACTCCACACCTTGGCTACGTCGAGCAGGGCGGGCTCCAGCAGATGCTCAGCACAATCTTCGACCAGATGCTCGCCTATGCGAGCGGCCAGCCGATCAACGTGGTGAATCCGGACGCCCTGAAAGGATGAGACGCGCATGACCATCAAGGGCAAGGCCTACATAGGAGGGATTTACGAACATCCCACGCGCAAGGCCGACGACAAGTCGCTGGCCCAGCTCCACGCCGAGTCCGCCCGGGGGGCGCTGGAGGACGCGGGGCTGACCGGGAAGGACGTGGACGGCTATTTCTGCGCGGGTGATGCGCCCGGTCTGGGCGGGCTCTCCATGGCGGACTACATGGGGCTCAAGCTCCGCCACATGGACACGACGGAGACGGGCGGGTCCTCCTACGTCATTCACGTGGCCCACGCCGCGGAGGCCATCGCCGCCGGCAAGTGCAACGTGGCGCTCATCACCCTGGCGGGCCGGCCGCGGGCCGAGGGCATGGCCACGGGCACGGCGCCGCGCAACTACGGCGCCTCCCCGGACGCCGCCTTCGAGTATCCGTTCGGGCCGACGGTGGTGAATCAGTACGCGATGGCCGCCATGCGACACATGCACGAGTTCGGGACCACGAGCGCCCAGCTGGCCTGGATCAAGGTGGCCGCCTCGCACCATGCCCAGCACAATCCGCACGCGATGCTGCGCGAGGTCGTTACGGTCGAAGACGTGGTGAATTCGCCGATCATCTCCGATCCGCTCCACCGGCTCGACTGCTGCGTCATCAGCGACGGCGGTGGGGCGATCGTCGTCGTCAAGCCGGAGATCGCCAAGAGCCTCAAGCGACCGCGCGTCAAGGTGATCGGGGCGGGGGAAGCCTCGAAGCACCAGATGGGCGGCAAGGTGGACCTGACGTATACGGGGGCGGTCTGGTCGGGGCCGGCCGCCTTCGCGGAAGCCGGCGTCACGCCGGCCGACATCAAGTACGTGTCCATCTACGACAGCTTCACCATCACGGTGCTCATCACCCTGGAGGATCTGGGCTTCGCGGGAAAAGGCCAGGGGGGCAAGCTCGTGGCCGACGGCAATCTCATTTCCGGCACGGGCAAGCTGCCGTTCAATACCGACGGGGGCGGGCTCTGCAACAACCATCCGGCAAACCGGGGCGGCCTGACCAAGGTGGTGGAGGCCGTGCGCCAGCTCCGCGGCGAGGCGCATCCCAAGGTGCAGGTGAAGAGCTGCGACGTCGCGCTCGCCCACGGCACCGGGGGCTCGCTGGCCACGCGGCACGGCAGCGCCACCCTCATCATGGAGAGGGAGTGAGCCATGGCTGCTCAGGAGCGGAAGATCCCGGCGCCCGAAGCCAATCCAGAGACCAAGCCCTTCTGGGACGCGGCCGCGGAAGGGCGGCTGCTCGTCAAGAAGTGTGTGACCTGCGGCCAGGTGCATTTCTATCCGCGGGCCATCTGTCCGTTCTGCGGGAACGACAAGACGGAGTGGGTGACCGCGTCGGGCCGCGGCACCGTCTATTCCTATAGCGTGATGCGGCGGGTGCCCATCCCGTACGCGCTGGCCTACGTGACCCTCGAGGAAGGCGTGACGATGATGACCAACATCGTCGACGGCGACCTCGACGCCATCCGGATCGGCCAGCGGGTGACCGTGGCCTTCAAGCCGAGCGAGGGCGGCCCCCCCGTCCCCATGTTCCGCCCGATGTGACAGGATGGAATACGACTTCCTCCTCGACACCTATGACAGCGAGCGGCTCAAGACGCTCGCTGTCTGGAGCATGTTCGCGGATGCGGATTTGCCGATCCGCCCCCGCGCCTTGCCCCCGCGAGACAGGAATCCGCTCGAGCACATGGTCCATCAGTGCCTGAGCGAGGACAAATGGTTCTGCCGGATGTTCGGCATCGATGTCGGCGCGCCCCCGGTGCCCGCCCGCGAGACGCGCCTGGAGTTCATCAAGCGGTATGCGGAGGATTCGGGCAAGCGGCTCGCCGCGCTGCGGGAGAAGGACCGCGCGTGGTGGCAACGGGAGGTAGCCTTCTTCGATAAGACGCGAAGCATCGCCTGGATCATGGTCCGGCGCATCGCGCACACCGCGCATCACCGGGGAGAGATGACGACGCTCCTGCGACTGCTGGGGCGTCAGGTGCACAGCGTTTACGGGCCGTCGGCCGATACGGGCGGCCTGCCCGACAACAATGCCCGGACCATCTACGCCTATCCGGACATCGAGTCACTGATCGCGGGGGAGTCGCGCGGAGGCGCGAAGACCGCCTTGCCAGGCCCCGGAGACAGGCCGAGCACCGAGCGGCCTGATCGGTAGGTAGGCCTGGGCCACGGATCGCTCGAGATGGAGCCCCCGTTTCGGAGCCTGCTGTACGACCGCCCGGACCTCTACGACCTCGTCTTCCCGGACCCGGGCGAGACGCTGGTCGGGATGTGCCGTCAGGCGTTCGCGCGCTACCTGCCCTCTCCCCCGACGTCGCTCGTGGATCTCGGCTGCGGCAATGGCCACCACCTGGTGTTACTCGGTGCATCGATAGCGGAGTGCTGGGGCGTCGATGTGCTGGAGTCCAATATCGCCTTCGCGCGCTCGCGCGGAAGCTCGTGCGTTTTTCGGGACGGCGACATGCGCACGGTACGCCTCGGGCGGACATTCGACGCCGTGATCTGCCTCGGCAATGCGCTCTCCTACCTGCTGACCGACGAGGAGCTCGCGCAAGGGGTTGCGACATTTGACGCCCACGCCCGGCCCGGGTCGCTACTCGTCCTCGACCTGCTCAATGCCCGCTGCTACCTGGACGGCGACGGATTTCGCGAGCGTATCGAGGGGCGCATCGAGACGCCGGACTTCACGGCCGATTCCGTGGCCGTGCACCGCCTCGATCGGCTCACGCGCCGCCTGAAGCGCACGCGTACCTGGCGAACCCCCCGCCAACCCGACGTCGTGGATGTCGCCGAGTACCGGTTGCTCTACCCCGAAGAGATCCGGCGGCTCCTGGGGGCCGGCGGGTTCGAGGTGCTCGCGATGTACGACAACCGCGAGTTCAAGGACTCGGATCTCGCGGGAACCGTCACGGGCGAGCCCGACTGCGCGGGCATGCGGGGCCGCAAGCTCTACGTCTTCGCCCGGAAGTCATGAGCCCCCTTGACAGGGCCGTCGTCACGGGGTTACGTGGCACGGAGATGGAAGACCACAGAGGAGGAGACCGATGAAGATCAAGGCGGCCAATGGCTTTGCGCGGATCCTCAAGAGCGAGGGCATCCCGTGGGTGAGCTGCTATCCCACCAATCATGTGAACAATGCCCTCGGCGAAGAGGGCGTGCCCATCCTCATGATGGGAGAGGAGCGCTTCGCCGTCGCGGTGGCCGACGGCTTCTCGCGGGTGACGAGCGGGAAGCGGATCGGCGTGTGCACCGTCATGGCCAACCTGAATGCCGCGGGCATCCAGATGGCCTACGGCGCCATCGCCCAGGCCTGGGAGGATTCCTCGCCGCTTCTCGTCATCGCCGAAGGCGTGGGCCAGGGCGCGAGCCGGCACACTCACTTCGACATGGCCGCGGCCTTCAAGTCCGTGACGAAGTGGGTGGGCAAGATCGATCGCGCCGACCTCGTGCCCGACTACCTCCGCCGGGCCTTCACCCAGCTTCGCTCGGGACGGCCGGGACCCGTGCTGCTGCTCGTCCCGCGCGATCTGGGCGAGTACGACGAGGCCGAGCACCCCTACACGCCGGTGAAGGGCTGGAGATCGGGCCCCGATCCGGATGACGTGAAGACGGCCATCCGGACTCTCCTGGGGGCGAAGGACCCGCTCCTCTACGTGGGTGAGGGCGTCCTCTACGCCGACGCCACCAGCGAATTGCTCAAGTTCGCCGAGCTCGCGCAGGTGCCCGTGCTCACCACGCTGAAGGGGAAGAGCGCCTTTCCCGAGAACCACCCGCTCTCCGTGGGCTGCCGGGGCTCGCTGGCCGAGCACTTCCTCCGCAAAGCCGACGTCCTCTTCTCGATCGGCTCGAGCCTGTTTCCCAACCGCTTCAGCCATGCCGTGCCCGACCCCGACAAGAAGACCATCATCCAGTGCACGGTGGACACGCTGGACATCAACCGGAGCTATGAGACGCGCCACGCCGTGATCGGCGACGCCAAGCTCACCCTCCAGGCCCTGGCCGACGAGCTCGGCCGCCGGCCGGGCGGCGCGCGCAAGAAGCCAGAGCTCATCGAGGAGATCCGCCAGGGCAAGGAGGTCTTTCTCGCGAAGTTCCGTCCGTGGATGGAGTCGACCGATATCCCGATCAATCCGTATCGTGTGCTCGGCGACCTCATGAAGGTGCTCGACCCGAAGAATTCGTTCGTCACCGCGGATTCGGGCAACACGCGGGACCAGACGAGCACGGTGTACGAGGCGCAGATCCCGCGCGGGTTCCTGGGCTGGGGCAATGTCTCCACCCTGGGCTTCAGCCTGGCCGGCGTGGTCGCGGCCAAGCTCGCGTATCCGGAGCGGCAATGCGTTCACGTCACGGGCGACGCGGGCGTCTGCTACATGATGGGCAACTTCGAGGCGGTCGCGCGCTACGGCATCGGGATCACCACGCTTCATATCAACAACGGCGGCTACTCGGGCTATGGCCCCGGCTTCTGGGGCGCGGGCCATGATCCCTATACATGGAAGGTGTCCGACCACGGGTCGGCCTGCATGGCGTCCATGGCCAGGGCCGTGGGCTTCCACGCCGAGGACGTGACACAGCCCTCGGAGATCATCCCGGCTCTCAAGCGAGCCCTCGACGAGAACGTCAAGGGCCGGCCCGCCTTCCTGGAGTTCATCTGCTCGCATCATCCGGTGCACGGGGGCTGGGTCCGGAGCGCGTAGCAACTATCCCTCTCCCCTCAGGGGAGAGGGCAGGGTGAGGGGTGGGTCTTTCCCTGATGATTCTCCCGATAGGAGTAGCTCAGTAAATGCCTGACGACTGGAAGCCCGAGCTCGACGAGCTGCGACGGCGCGAGGCCTTCGCCGAGCAGCTCGGCGGGCCGGCGCGTGTGAAGCGCCAGCACGACGAGGGGCGGCTGACCATCCGCGAGCGCCTCGCGCGCCTGGTCGATCCCGACACCTTCCACGAGGTGGGCAAGATCGCGGGCAAGGCGACGTACGACGCGGACAACGAGCTCGAGAGCCTGACCCCGTCCAACTTCGTCTTCGGCCGCGCGCGCGTGGACGGCCGGCCCGTGGTGGTGGGCGGCGACGATTTCACCGTGCGGGGCGGCTCGGCCGACGCCACCATCAAGGGCAAGCACCTCATGTGCGAGCGGATGGCCCAGGAGCTGCGGCTGCCCCTCATCCGCCTCGTCGAGGGCTCGGGGGGCGGGGGCTCCGTCAAGACCATCGAGACCACGGGCCGCGCCAACGTCCCTGGCGTCGACGGCTGGGAGATCGTGGTCGACAACATGGCCATCGTGCCCCGCGTGGCCCTCGGGCTCGGCTCGGTGGCCGGGCTCGGCGCCGCGCATCTGGCCGCCGCGCACTACTCCGTGATGGTCAAGAACATCTCCGCGCTTTTCGTGGCGGGCCCGCCCGTGGTGGAGCGCATCGGGCAGAAGCTGACCAAGAACGAGCTGGGCGGCTGGGAGATCCAGCTGAAGGCGGGGGCGGTGGACGATGCCGTCGATACCGAAGACGAGGCCTTCGCGCGCGCCCGGCGCTTCCTCTCCTACCTGCCCTCTTCCATCGACGATCTGCCGCCGCGCGGGCCACGCACGGACGATCCCAATCGCCGTGAAGACTGGCTCTTCGGGGCCATTCCGCGCGATATCCGCAAGACGTATCGCATGCGGAAGATCGTCGAGGCCGTGGTCGATCTCCATTCCTTCTTCGAGATCGCGCCGCTCTACGGCCGCTCCGTCATCACGGGGCTGGCCCGGCTGGCCGGCTGGCCGGTGGCCATCATGGCGAGCGACCCGAACAACTATGGCGGCGCCTGGTCGGCCGATACCTGCCAGAAGGTCGAGCGCTTCGTCGACACGGCGCAGACCTTCCACCTGCCCGTCGTCTATCTCGTGGACTGCCCGGGCTTCCTGATTGGCCTCGAGGCCGAGCGCACGGGGACGATCAAGCAGGGCGTGCGCGCCATGTCGGCCATGTGGCAGACGAGCGTGCCGTGGTGCGCGGTGATCGTGCGGAGCTCCTTCGGCGTGGCGGGCGCCGCCCACCGTAACGGCCGGCGCTACTGCACGCGCTACGCGTGGCCGTCGGGGCGCTGGGGCTCGTTGCCCCTCGAGGGTGGGATCGAGGCGGCCTACCGGGCCGACATCGACGCGGCGGACGATCCAAAGGAGAAGATGGCGGAGATCGAGACCCGGCTCAACAAGCTCCGCTCGCCGTTCCGTTCGGCCGAGACGTTCTGGATCGAGGAGATCATCGATCCCCGCGACACGCGGCCGCTCCTCTGCGAGTTCGCCGAGCTGGCGGCGCCACTCCGCCGCCCCGGCCCCTCGTCGCACGGGATGCGGCCGTGATCAAGAGCGAGCGGCGGATCCTCGTCACGCATGTGGGCAGCCTCCCGCGCCCGGCCGCGCTGCGCGACCTGCTCGTGCGCCAGGAGCGAGGGGAGGCCATCGACGCGGCAGCGCTGGAGCGCGAAGCGGACGCGGCCATCCGGCGCGTGGTCGCCAAGCAGTTCGAGGTCGGCATCGACGTGGGCAATGACGGAGAGATGCCGCGTCCCGGGTTCTCGACCTATGTCGCGGGACGCATGCGCGGCTTCGGGGGCGAGAGCAAGCGGCGGCTGGCCCGCGATCTCATCGAACATCCAGATTTCGAGGCGATGCTCGCCCAGCGCCGGCGGAGCGCCGCGCGCATCGGCAACGCGCCCCAGTGCGTCGGGGAGATCGACTACGCCGACCTCGGCGCGGCCGGCCGAGAATGCGATCTCTTTCTCGCCGCCACCCAGAAATCGCCGGGGTTCGCCGAGCGCTTCATGACGGCCGCCTCCCCCGGAGTCATCGCCACCATCCTGCTCCGCGCCCACTACGATTCGCACGAGGCCTATATCGCCGCCCTGTCCCGCGAGATGCGCAAGGAGTACGCGCTCATCCATTCCCGCGGGCTCGTGCTCCAGGTCGATTGCCCCGATCTCGCCATGGAGCGGACACGCTTCTTCCAGGACGACTCGCTCGATCGCTTCCTGGCCATGGTCGACCTGCACATCGACGCCATCAACCAGGCCACCGTGGGGATCCCCGCCGAGGGCATCCGCCTGCACGTGTGCTGGGGCAACTACGACGGCCCCCACACCCACGACGTGCCCCTGGAGCCGCTGCTGCCGCATCTCTACCGGGCCCGTGTGGGCGCGCTGTCGCTGCCCCTGGCCAATCCGCGCCACCAGCACGAGTACAAGGTCCTGCGGCGGAACCCGCCTCCCGGCACCATGCTCCTCTTGCCCGGCGTCATCGACAGCACCACCAATTACGTCGAGCATCCCGAAGTGGTGGCCGACCGCATCGGCCAGGCCGTGGAGGCGATGGGCGATCGGACGCGGGTGATCGCCTCGACGGACTGCGGCTTCGGCACCTTCGCGGGCTCGGAGAACGTGGCGGAGAGCGTGGTGTGGGCGAAGCTGCGCGCGCTGCGGGAAGGCGCGGACCTGGCCACGAAGCGGCTGTGGGGGTGACAGCCGCCCCTGAAGGGGGATTTAGGCTCCGGTTCTGTCCTCTTGAAGCGCGGCCGCCGGGCGCGCCGCGACGGCCGGCGCGCTACGTCCCGAGCCGGTGACCAGGCGAAGGAAGCCGGGGGAGAGGCGCGGATCGAGGGTGTCGCGGATCCCGTCGCCGAGCAGGTTGAAGGCGAGCACCGTGGTGGTGATGGCAAGGCCGGGGAAGAACACGAGCCACCACCGCGGCACCAGGCCCGTGATCGAGTCCGCGAGCATATTGCCCCAGGTCGCGGTGGGCGGCGGCACGCCCACGCCGAGGAAGCCGAGGGCCGCCTCGATGACGATGGCCACGCCGAGGTGGGTAGTGGCGAGCACGAGGTAGGGCGCCACGCACTGAGGCAGGACGTGAAGGCGCATGATGCGGAACGCCGAGGCGCCGCTGGCCCGTCCCGCCTCGACGTAAGCCATCTCGCGCACGGTGATCGCCACCGAACGGATCACCCGGCCCCCAAAGGGAATGCGCGTGACGGCGATGGCGACGATGACGGCCGGCAGTCCCGTCCCGATGGCCATGGAAATGGCCATGGCCAGGATGAGATCCGGGAACGCCTGCAAGATCTCCATGATGCGCTGGCTGGCCAGGTCGAAGCGCCCGCCGAGATAACCGCAGGCCACGCCCCACAGCGAGCCCACCGTTGTTCCCAGGAGCACGGCCGAGAAGGCCACGAAGAGCGACGTGCGCGCGCCGTGGATGACGCGGGAGAGCGTGTCCCGTCCCACCTGGTCGGTGCCGAACAGAGACTGCGCGTCCGGCTCGTGGTTCATCCGGCGGAAATTCGTCTTGAGCGGGTCCAGGGGCGCGACCCAGTTCGCCCCCAGCGCGATGGCGACGATGAGCAGGCCCACGAGGGCGCCGGCCGCGGACAGCGGCGTGCGCCCGGCGAAGGCGACGAGCTCGCGGATCACCGAGCGCTCCCCGTTTGCCCGCGCGGGCTCAGGCATAGTGGATGCGCGGGTCCAGCCAGGCATAGCTCAGGTCCACGAGCAGGTTCACCACCACGAAGATGGCCGCGTAGAGCAGCACGAGATTCTGGACGACGATGATGTCGCGCTCGATGACTGCAGTGACGAGCGCGCGACCCAGGCCGGGGACGCCGAAGGCCTGCTCGACGGCGACGGAGCCGCCCAGGACGAAGCCGAGGAGGACACCGGAGATCGTGATGACGGGCAGCAGGGCATTCGGCAGGGCGTGGCCCAGCACCACCCGACGCTCCACCACCCCCTTGGCCCGGGCCGTGCGCACGTAGTCCTCGCGAATCACCTCGAGCAGGCACGAGCGCGCCATGCGCGCGATGTACGCGCCCTGGGCGAGCCCGAGCACCACGGCGGGACCCAGGACGATCTGGAAGTTCTGCCACGGCGACTGCCACACTTGGACGATGATGATGGGCGCCTTGTAGCCGAACCAGAACAGGAGCGCCAGCACGATGAGCATGCCGAGCCAGAAGCCCGGGATGGCGATGAACAGGATGGCGAGGGAGCGGGTGATATTGTCGATGGAGCTATTGGGCTTGATCGCGCTCACGATGCCGATTGGCAATCCGACGAGCCAGGAGACGATGAGCGCGAGGATGCCGATCTCGGCGCTGATGGGGCCGCGATGCAGGATGAGATCGGCCACGGTGTCGCCCCGGAAGAACGACTTGCCCAGCTTGCCCGTGGCGATATCGCGCAGCCAGTGCACGTACTGCACAGGGAGCGGATCGGAGAGTCCGAGGTCGTGCATGATGCGCACGCGATCCTCTTTCGTCATCCTCGCGTGGCCCTCCACCCCGAGGATGGCCACCAGCGGATCGCCGGGCAGGATGCGCAGGACGACGAAGATGATCAGGGAGACCCCGACGAGGGTTCCCAGGGCGAAGAGAGCCCGCCGGGCGAGGTACTTGCGCACGCGTGATCGCTCGCGCTTCCGCCCGCCTCGCCCGGCGAGCTCCTCAGAGGGCTCCGGCTAGCGCCTTACGCCAGCCAGACCTGGTCCCAGCGGACCACGTCGTAGATGCCGAAGTACGTCGAGGGGTTCTGCCCCCGCACCTTGTTGTACCAGGCGTCGTAGATCTGCTCGTAGGCCACGGGAATCAACGGTGGATCTTGCTCCAGGATCTCTTCCGCCTTGCGTACCATGGCCTTGCGCTTCGTGTCGTCGAGCTCGCGCTCGATCTGCTTGGCGAGCGTCTGGAACTGCTCGTTGTTCCACCCGGAGTAGTTCTGAGGACCGTTCAGGCCGTACCAGGCGCTGAAGTAGTCGGAGGGGTCCATGAGGCTGGACACGATGGCGCTGATGGCGAGGTCGAAGTTGCCCGCGGCCGCCTCATCGAACCACACGGAGGTCTGCACCGTCCGCAGGTTGGTCTCGATATTGATGTGCTCCTTGAGCATGGCCTGGATGGCCACGGCCCAGAGCTTGAACGTCTGGATGTCACGCACGACGAAGTCGAGCCCCTTGATGCCCTGGCCGTAGCCCGCTTCCTGCATGAGCCGGCGCGCTTCCTGGACGGCGGGCTTCATGTCCTTCTGGTAGCCGAGGCGCTTCTCCAGATCGGCCTTCGGCGTCGACATTTCGTGGAACGGATAGACGAAACCGCCGATCTGCATGGGCGCGGTGTCCTTCACCACCTCGACCAGGGTGTGACGGTCCATGGCGAGGTGAATGGCCCGGCGCACGCGGGGGTCGGCGAGCGGCTTCCTCTTCATGTTCGTCCAGAAGGCCTGGATCACGCTCTGGTTGAAGGCGGCCGCCGTGACCCCGGGCATCTCCTTGGCCTTGCGCCAGGAGACCGGGTCCAGCAGCCGCGCATAGTCGACCTTGCCGGAGATGAACGCCGAGCCCAGCTCTGGCGAGAACGGGAACATGTGATAGACCTCGAGCTTGTCGAGATAGGGCAGCCCCTTGTTCCAGTAGTTGGGGTTGCGATCCATGATCCAGACCTCTTTGTCCTGCCGCGACACGTGCTTGAAGGGCCCCGTGCCAGGGTAGTTCATGACCTGCCGGAGATTACCCTGATTGTCGTCGAGGGTCTTCTTTCGGACGATGATGTTCCAGCCGCTGGCGAAGGAGCCCAGCATGAATGCCTTCGGCCGCGCCTCGGTCAGCCGGAACTCGATCTTGTGCGGATCCAGCACCACGATCTCGCCCACCGTGGTGAAGAGCGACGAGCGCGGGATGACCACGCCCTTGGGCGGCCGCACGATGCGCTCGTAGGTTGCCCTGACGTCCTCAGCGGTGAAGTCCGCCCCGTCGTGGAACTTCACGCCCTTCCGGAGATGGAAGGTGTACTTCTTGCCGTCCGGCGAGATCTCGTACTTCCACGCGAGGTCGGGGATGATGGTCTGCCCGTCCTTCGGATGGCGCCGGAGCAGGGTGTCGTACATCGGGCTCTGGGGCCCGATATTGGCCACGGTGCCGGACTGGTGCACGTCGAAGTGGGCCGGCGCGTTGTGGACTGCGTAGCGCAGCGTTCCGCCGCGCTTGGCCGCGGGATCAGGCCGGATGGGCGACGGTGTCTCCTGGGCCTCGGCCCTTCTGCGGAGCACGGCGGGGCCGAGGGCGGCGCCGCCCGCCACCCCTGCAGCGCGGAGGAAGGTGCGACGGCTCAGGGTGTGGGGTCGGTTGCCGGAGACGGGCTGGTTACTCATGTGGCACCCCCATTGGGTTTGGTCCGCGCATCGATGCACGGGTGCGCGAAAGATACACGACCGCCCGTCGAGAAACAAGGCGCAACGCGCGTGCGCCTCCGAGAAGCCCGGGACTGGCGCGGCACGGTGGCGGTACTCTAGGGGCGTGAAGGCCTATTACCACGCGAGGGCCCGTGAGTACGACGACTGGTGGCTGGGCCGAGGCCTCTTCGCGGGCAGGAAGCGGCCGGGGTGGGAAGACGAGCTCGAGGTGCTCGCCTCCGTACTCCGCGGTCTCCCCGCGGCGCGAACGCTCGACATCGCCTGCGGAACCGGTTTCCTGACCCGCCACCTGGCCGGCGAGGTGATCGGGCTCGACCAGAGCGATGCCATGCTCGTCCTCGCGCGGCAGCAGGCGCCGCGTGCCGGATTCGTCCTCGCCGACGCGCTCGCGCTGCCCTTCGCGGCGCGAAGCTTCGATCGCGTCTTCACGAGCTTCTTCTACTGCCACCTCGTCGAGGCGGAACGGCTCCGCTTTCTCGCCGAGGCGCGGCGCGTGGCCGGGGAGGTCGTGGTGGTGGGCAGCCGGCCTGGCGGCACCGAGCAACGCGCACGCTGGGAAGAGCGCACGCTCGCCGACGGCTCGCGCTGGAGCGTGTACAAGCGCGTGTTCGAGAAGGATGAGCTCTTCGCCGAGCTCGGGGGCGGTCGCCTCGTCCACGAGGGCCGGTGGTTCGTGGCCGTCTCCGTCTGATCCGCCCGTCCCCGGTGCCGCGCCCGCACCCTGAGCGTCCCTCTGCGTTACACTGACGCCCGACGCATATTCCGAGAGGAGGAGAACCATGGATGCCAATGTGAAGAAGAGCGTGCTGCGGATGATCCCCTACGGACTCTTTGTGCTGACCGCGAAGGGGAAGGACGACGCGGTGGCGGCCGGGACGGTGAACTGGGTGACCCAGGCCTCTTTCGCGCCCCCGCTCATCGTCGTGGGTGTGAAGACGGACTCACACGCGCATGCCGCCATCAAGCACTCGCAGGCCTTCGCGCTCAATGTGCTCGGCAAGGACCAGGGGCCCATGGCCTTCACCTTCTTCAAGCCCGCCGCCCTCGAGGGCCAGACCATCTCGGGCGAGCCGTTCCGGTGGGGGACGACGGGCGCGCCCATCCTGGAGCGGACGCCGGCGGCCATCGAGTGCCGGCTGGTGGACAGCGTCGAGCGCGGCGATCACTCGATCTTCGTGGGCGAAGTGGTCGAGGTGTCGCAGACCAAGGCGCCCGAAGGCCGGGCCGACGATGCCACCCTCTGGCTGAAGGACCTGGGGCCGAGCATCTTCTATGGGGGCTAGCGGGGCTTAGCCCTTTACGCTACCGGCCGTGAGCCCTTCCACCATGTGCTTCTGGAGATAGATGTTTCACACGAGACCAGATTCGGTGTCTCATGCGTGAGCCAGACCATGGCCATCCCGCGCGAGGAGGAGGACATCATGAGCACTGATCGCACCTACGTCACCCAGAACGATGCGGAGCGCAGCCGGCTGCGGTCCCTCGTGGCCCGGCTGAGCGACGCCGATCTCGCCCGTCCCATGCCCGCGGGCTGGACGGTCGCCGCGGTCCTCGCTCACCTGGCCTTCTGGGACCAGCGAATCCTGGTCTTGCTCGAGCAGTGGGAGCACTCTCCATCCGCCAGCCCTCCCCTCGAGAACGCTGCGGATGTCGACTGGATCAATGACGCGACGAAACCGCTTTTCCTCGCATTGACCCCACGCCGGGCCGCCGAGGTCGCCGTGGGCATCGCCGAGGCAGTGGATCGGAAGGTGGCCGCGTTGTCAGACGACTTCCTCGCGCGGAACAAGGCGGCGGGCAGCCCGCTCAACATGGTTCGCGCCGAGCATCGCCGGGAGCACCTTCAGGAGATCGAGCAGATCTTCGGCTGACTGCATTGACAGCCCTGCGGGATCGTAGAACAATCCGCTCCTGTCGCTGCCGTCGGGCCTGAGGGCCCGAGAAAGGCTCTCCCATGCGGACCACCACGCGTCTTCGCCAGATGCTCAGCCAACCCGGCATCATCGTCGCCCCGGGCGCCTACGATGGCTTCTCGGCGCGGCTCATCGAAGCGGCCGGCTTCTCGTGCGTTTACATGACCGGCGCGGGCACGGCGGCCTCGCATCTGGGCCAGCCCGATCTCGGGCTCGCCACGCTCACCGAGAT
The DNA here is from genome assembly GCA_036002485.1 of Candidatus Methylomirabilota bacterium. Taxonomy (NCBI): domain Bacteria; phylum Methylomirabilota (SeqCode); species Candidatus Methylomirabilota bacterium. The sequence continues at coordinate 21,173 of DASYTI010000118.1, forward strand.
GGCCAATCACGCCTCGCATCTGGCTTCCTGCGTGACGCTGCCCATCATCGCGGATGCCGACACGGGCTATGGCAATGTGCTGAACGTGGTGCGGACCGTGCGGGAATACGAGCGGGCCGGCGTGGCGGGGCTGCACATCGAGGATCAGGTGGCGCCGAAGAAGTGCGGCCACATCGCGGGCAAGCAGATCATTCCCGCGCAGGAGTTCTGCGACAAGATCCGCGCGGCGGCCGAGTACCGTACCGATGCCGACTTCGTCATCATCGCGCGCACGGACGCTCGGGCCGTGACGAGCCTGGACGACGCCATCGAGCGCGGCAATCGCGCCGCGGAGGCCGGCGCGGATGTCATCTTCGTCGAGGCGCCCCAGACGGACGACGAGATCCAGCGCGTGGCGCGCGAGGTCAAGGCGCCGCTCCTGGCGAATATGGTCCAGGGGGGTCGGACGCCCGCCGTCAAGACGGCAGAGCTCGAACGACTCGGCTTCAAGATCGTGATCTTCCCCGCGGTGTGCATGGCGGCGGCGGTTCCCGCCATGGAGCAATCGCTTCAGCGCCTGAAGGAGACGGGCACGGACTGGCACGATGGGCCCGTGCTCTCGCCCATGGACATCTTCCGCCGGGTCGGGTTCGACTGGTGGCAGCAGATCGAGGAGAAGTTCGCGCCCCGGTCGTGAGGATTCAGCCCTGGCGGCGGATGTATGCGTGTTCGTCGTAGGCCCCCTCACCCTGCCCTCTCCCCCGATGGGGGAGAGGGATGGGAACGCTGACTGAGGAGGATGCCGTGCCCACCATGTTCGAGAAGATCTGGAGCCGGCACGTCGTGGCCGAGGGGCCGGGCGGCCAGACGCTCCTCTACGTCGATCGTCATCTGCTGCACGACGGCTCGCCGGAAGCCTTCCGCCGCCTCCGCAAGGCCGGACGCACCGTGCGCAGGCCGGGCGAGCTGGTGGCCACGGCCGACCACTACGTGCCCACGGGGGCGGGGTCGGAGGCCTCAGCCAACGAGGAGATCCGCGGCATGGTCGAGGCCCTCGCCCGCACCTCGCGCGAGCTCGGCATCACGCAGTTCGGACCCGGTGATGTCCGCCAAGGCATCGTGCACGTCATCTGGCCCGAGCAAGGACTGACGCAGCCGGGCATCGTCCTCGTGTGCGGTGATTCCCACACGGCGACCCACGGCGCCTTCGGCGCTCTCGCCTTCGGCATCGGCTCGACGGAGGTCGAGCACGTCCTGGCCACGCAATGCCTCTGGCAGAGGAAGCCCAAGGTGATGCGGATCACCGTCAACGGCGCGCGCCCATTCGGCGTCGCGGCCAAGGACGTGATCCTCGCCATCATCGCCAAGATCGGCGCCGCCGGTGGCGTCGGGCATGCCATCGAGTACGCGGGGCCGGCGATTCGCGCCATGTCCATGGAAGAGCGGATGACCGTCCCTGGCTGGTGAGGGGCGGCGGTCCCGCGGCCTAGCGGTGTGTCCAAGTAATTCCCATGCCTTCGCGAGCAGAAATGGTCCGCTTCGAGCGCCGGCTTCGCCGGCGCAATCGGTACCGGGGGGTGGCTTCGGAAGGGGGGCGGAGCCCCCCTCCGAGTTACCTAGCCGAGCGCGCCTACCGCGCTTCGACCCGGATGCTGGTGAGCACGTTCTGCCAGCTCGCTTCGTCGCCCGATACGAATTGGATCTTCGAGAGATGCACGTCCAGGCACGCGCCCTCCTGACCGAGGTAGGCGTTGACGTGCTTCTGATTGATGGGTACACCTTGAAAATCCTTGATCAAGTAGTCGAGCACGGCGAGCTCGCCCAGCTCGGACATCCGGACCGTGATCCCCTTCATGATCGGACTTCTCTGGAGGCGGGCGGCGTAGTAGGTGCGGCACGCCTTGGCGTCCATGGGCTCCGGCACCCGCTCGAGAAAGGCGGTCAGGGTGATGCTGCCCTCGCGCTTCTCGGCGGCGATACGTCGCGCCGTCCGAGCAGAGTTCATCTCGTCGCCGGTGATGGCGAAGCCCGCGAGATCGAGGCGGACCCCCCATCGGTACCCCGGCAGAGAGAGGGAAAGCGGGCCGGAGGGAGCGGGCGGAAGCGTGGTTGCGACCTCGCTCTTCGCGCGGGCCCCGGCCAGCATGGCGAGCGCGGCCTCCCGGTCGGGCCCTTCCTTGGTGCGGAAGAAGTAGCTGAAGGCAAGGAGGAGGTCTCCCGCGCTGGTCATGCCTTGAATGACGTACGGGTAGTCGCCCGGGGCGGACGGTTTTCCGACCGAGCTCTTGTCGGTGAGCGTGTAGTGATAGCCGCGAGGGGTCTGGCCGGGGAGAGGCTCGACCACGAGGGTCTTCTCGACAGCGGTGGGCAGGAGCTTCTGACCCATGTGCTGGACGAAGGAGCGGATGGCCGCCGGTGAAAACGCATCGGCAGGACGAGTCTGGTCCCAGCTCACCGTGACCTTGAACTCGAACTCCTGGGTAGTAGAGGGTGTGAAGGTGATGGTCGGGGCCCGGCCGCCAGGTGGCTGATCCAGCGAGCTCTTCCACGCGGTGGGCCCATCGAGCTCGAGAACGCCGTGACTCGGGATCGGGTAGGAGCGGGGGGCTTTCGTGGCCGGAGGGTCGGCCGCCTTTGTCGCGGGGACCGTGAGGGTTGCCACGGCGATGAGAGCGAGGATTACCCAGAGCGGGATGACCCAATGTCCATTGAAGGCCATGGATGCCCCCTCCGCCTGGCGGTTGTCGTGAAAGGTCTCAAGACTTCTATATCTTGTAGTGTTCCTCGGCTTTCTCCCCTCCATTTTGGCCTTGTAATACTCAACACATGATGGGTAATCTATGCACTCCTTAATAAGAGAGTGTCGCTATGGCCACCTCGATCGAGTCCCCGCCCCCGCCAGGGCCGGATCGCGAGGGGCTCGATGGCTTGCTGCAGGCTTTTCCCCAAGGCCGGCTCAGCGAGATCGTCGGCCCTCGATCCTCCGGAGGGAGCAGCCTGTTGCTGGCGCTCCTGGCCCACGCGGTCGGACGCGGCGGAGTCGTCGCACTCGTGGACGCCTCCGACACGCTCGATCCCGCCGTGGCTGCCCGCGCCGGGCTCGATCTTCGTGGCTTGCTCTGGGTGCGCTGCGGCGGGCGTCTGCCCGTGGCCTGGCGCGCGACGGATCTCCTTCTCCGCTGCCCGGGGTTTGCCGCCGTCGCGCTCGATGTGGGCGAGTCGGCCTCCGCGCCGCCGGGGATGGGCGTGCGTCTCCAGCGCGCCGTGGCGGGCGGCGAGAGCATCCTCGTCGTTCGCGGGCCGCGGCATCTCCTGGGCTCGGCCGCCGCGCTGGTGGTGTCGGTGCGCCGCGTGCGCACGCGCTGGAATAGTCAATGCGGTGGGGGGGTCTGGGGGCGGAGCGGCGCCGCTCCCCCCCAGAACCGATTCGGCGTTCCCCGGCCTCTGCGGCTGGGCGGGCTCGTCTCCGAGGCGCGCGTGGTGCGCTCGCGCTCCGACCCGCGCCTGGCCATGCCCGAGCGTGCCTGGCTCCTCGAGTGGCGGACATGATGCGCATCGCCTGCCTTCAGGTGCCGGGCGCCGACGCGGCGGTCCAGTCCGCCCTGCTCGACATCGCCCTCCGCCATTCGCCCTCGGTGGAGGATGTCGCGCCGGGCATCGTCTTGCTCGACCTCCGCGGGCTGGGCAAGCTCTGGGGCGGTGAGGAGGAGTTGGCGCGTCGGCTTCGCGAGGCCGTGGCCGAGCGAGGATGGGCGGCGCGAGTGGGGATCGCGGGCAGCCGCGCGGGCGCACGCTTCGCCGCCCGCGCTGGAGATGGTGTCACCATCGTTCCGCCTGGGCGTGACGCGCGGAGACTTGGAGTGGCGCCCCTGGCTCTCCTCGATCTCGGTCCCGAGATGACGGCCCGCCTCGCCCGCTGGGGCATCCGCACGCTCGGCGAATTGGCGGATCTTCCCGCGCGCGGGCTCGCGCAGAGGCTGGGCGACGAGGGACCGCGCCTTCAGCGGCTGGCACGGGGCGAGGATCCCACGCCGCTCCGCCTCTGGGCCCCGCCGCCCGTCTTCGAGGAATCGGCGGAGTGCGCCTGGGGCATCGAGGCGCTCGAGCCGCTCGGCGATCTCATGGCAGGGCTGGCCGAAGTGCTCTGCGCGCGCCTCCGCCGCGACGAGCTCACGGCTGATCGCTTCGAGTGGGTCTGCCGGCTTGCCAATCGCACGGTGCACGAGGGCGTGTGCGCGCCAGCGGCTCCGCTGGCCGATCCCGCGGCGGCCGCCGCGATGCTCCGCGCCTCGCTCGCGGCCCGGCCACCGCGCGCCGCGGTGGAGGGGATCACCCTCCGCGCGCATCCTCTGCGCGCGCCGAAGGCGCAGCCGCGCTTCGATGAGCCGCCGCGCCCGAGCCCGCGTCTGCTCACCGCTGCCCTCGCGCGCCTGAGCGGTCTCGTGGGCGCCTCCGCCATCGGCTCGCCCGAGCTCCTGGACAGCCACCGCCCCGACGCGATCCAGATGACGCCATTTCTTCTCCCCTCTCCCCAATGCAGAGAGGGGGTTCGAAATCAAATCCCTCTCCCCCATCGGGGGAGAGGGCAGGGTGAGGGGGCGGTTCTAGCTGTACGCAGGATGAGACCGCCGCGCCCCGCGCAGGTAACGCTCGAGAGCGGAGCGCCTACTCACCTCCGCGTGACCGGACTCACAGGCCGCATCGTCGCCGGCGCGGGCCCGTGGCGCGTCTCGGGCGAGTGGTGGAGGGAAGACGCTTTCGTCCAGGACGAGTGGGACGTGGAGCTCGGCGACGGCACGCTCTGCCGCCTGGCGCGCGACGGGCGCGGCTGGCGCCTCGAAGCAATTTATGATTAGCCAGCTCGAACGGCACTGACATGTTCGTCGAGCTGCATGCCAAGAGCGCATTTTCTTTCCTCGAGGCGACGGCGTTGCCCGAGGCGCTGGCGGAGCGGGCCAGTGCCCTCGAGCAGCCAGCCCTGGCCCTCCTGGACACCGACGGGGTGTATGGAGCCCCGGCCTTCTACCGGGCCTGTACACGTCTGGGGATCACGCCGCTGGTCGGGGCCGAGATCAGCATGGCCGACGGCGGCAGGCTGCCGCTCCTCGTGGAAGACCAGGAAGGCTACAAGAATCTCTGCCGCCTCCTGACCCGCATCAAGATGCGCGCGGCCAAGAGCCAGGGCACCGCGGGCTGGGACGATCTCGAAGAGCATACGGGCGGGCTCGTCTGCCTCACCGGCGGCACGTCCGGGCTCATCACCTCGGCCCTTGCCCGCGCCGGCCACGAGGCCGCGCGCGCGACGCTCGACAGGCTCGCCGGTCTCTTCGGCCGCTTCGGCGTCTACGCCGAGCTCCAGCGCGATCTCTCCCGCGAGCAGGAGGCGCGCAATGAATGGCTGCGTGCCGAAGCCGAGCGGCTGGGGTTGCCGCTTCTCGCCAGCAATGCCCCCCTCATGACCGCGCGCGGAGATCGCCCATTGCTGGACACGCTGACCTGCATCAAACACGGCACGACGATCGGCCAGGCCGGGCGATTGCTCGCGCGCAATAGCGAGCGCTTCCTCAAGCCCGCTCGCGAGATGGAGAAGCTCTTCGCCGATTGCCCATCGGCGGTGGCCAATACGGGCGAGCTGGCCCTGCGCCTCGGCTTCACCCTCAAGCACCTGGGCTATCGCTTCCCGGACTACCCGCTGCCGCCCGGTCAGACGCCGATCGGCTGGCTCCGCGCGCTCTGCAAGGAAGGGGCGCGGCAGCGCTATGGCGCGGGCCCGCTGGCCCAGCGGGCGAAGCGCCAGATCGAGCGCGAGCTCGACTTGATCGCCCGCCTCGACCTGTCCGGCTACTTCCTCATCGTCTGGGACCTGATCGAGTTCTGCCGCCGCCACGACATTCTGGTGCAGGGGCGGGGCTCGGCCGCCAACAGCGCGGTTTGCTATGCCCTCGGCATCACCGCGGTGGATCCGGTGGGGATGGAGCTCCTCTTCGAGCGCTTCCTCTCCGAGGAGCGTGGCGAGTGGCCGGACATCGACCTCGATCTGCCGAGCGGCGACCGGCGCGAGAAGGTCATCCAGTACGTCTACGAGCGCTATGGCCGGCTGGGCGCCGCCATGACGGCCAATGTCATCACCTATCGCGGCCGGAGCGCGGCGCGCGAAGTGGGCAAGGTCCTGGGACTCCCCGTTGCTCTCTGCGATCGCCTTTCCGGGCTCGTCAGCGACTGGGAGTACAGGGATCCGGGCGATAGCCTCCTCGTCCATCTTCGCGAGGCCGGCTGCGATCCCGCGCAGCCGGTGATGCGCCACTTCGCCGGTCTCTGGACGGCCATCCAGGATCTGCCCCGGCACCTGGGCCAGCACTCGGGCGGCATGGTCATCTGCCAGGGCCGGCTCGATAGCTGCGTGCCCCTCGAGCCGGCGACCATGCCCGGGCGCTCGGTCGTGCAGTGGGACAAGGACGACTGCGCCTCCATGGGCATCATCAAGGTGGATCTCCTGGGTTTGGGCATGATGGCGCTGCTCGAGGACGCCATCGGCATGATCCACCGGCGGGGCGGCCACGTGGACCTGGCGCACTTGCCCCCCGACGACCCGACCGTCTACGCCATGCTGCAGAAGGCCGATACCGTCGGCGTCTTCCAGGTGGAGAGCCGCGCCCAGATGGCCACCCTGCCACGTCTCAAGCCCCGCTGCTTCTACGACCTCGTGGTGCAGGTCGCCATCATCCGTCCGGGGCCCATCGTGGGCGACATGGTGCATCCGTATCTGAGGCGGCGCGCCGGGCGCGAGCTCCCCACCGTGCCGCATCCCTCGCTCGAGCCCATTCTCCGGCGCACGCTCGGCGTCCCGCTCTTCCAGGAGCAGCTCCTGCGCATGGCCATGGCCACGGCGGGCTTCACGGGCGGCGAGGCCGAAGAGCTACGCCGCGCCTTCGGCTTCAAGCGGCGCAAGCAGGCCATGGACGAGGTGGAGAAAAAGCTCCGGGCCGGCATGACGGAGCAGGGGATCACGGGCGAGGCGGCCGAGGCCATCATCCGCTCCATCACCGCCTTCGCCCTCTATGGATTTCCCGAGAGTCATGCGGCCAGCTTCGCGCTGCTCGCCTATGCCAGCACGTATCTCAAGGCGCATCACCCGGCGGCCTTCTACGCGGCGCTGCTCAACAACCAGCCCATGGGCTTCTATCATCCCGCCACCATCGTGGGCGATGCCGCGCGGCACGGGCAGGTGATCCGCCCCGTAGACGTCAACTACTCCGACTGGCTCTGCGCGATCGAGGCCGATGGGACGGTGCGGCTCGGGCTGCGCTATGTCCGGGGGCTGCGCGAGGAGGCGGGTCGGCGCATGGAGCGCCTACGCCCCTTCGCCTCCGCCGACGATCTCGTCCGCCGCGCGGGGCTTCATCGCGACGAGCTGACCCGGCTGGCCGAGCTCGGGGCGCTGGGCAGCCTCGGGCTCGAGCGTCGCGCGGCGCTCTGGGAGATCGAGCTGGCGGCGCGCCCGGCCGGCGCGCTCTACGAAGATATCCCGGCCCCGCCCTCGCCCTCGCCGCTGCCGTCGATGACGGCCGAGGAGGCGCTCGTGGCCGACGGTGAGGGCACCGGGCTCACCCTGGGGCCTCATCCGATGGTTTTCCACCGGGAGCGGCTCGAGCGGCTGCGGGTGGCGCGGGCTACTGATCTGCCTCGGCTCCGGCACGGTGTCACCGTGCGGGTTGCCGGAGCGGTGGTGGTACGCCAGAGGCCCGGCACCGCCAAGGGCTTCGTCTTCCTGAACCTCGAGGACGAGTCGGGGCTCGTGAACGTGGTCGTGCCCCCGCCACTCTTCCACCGCTACCGTCTCATCCTGGTGCAGGAGTCCTTCCTCTACATCGAAGGTACCCTCGAGCATCGCGAGGACGTCATCTCGGTCCGCGCCGGGCGCATCCAGCCCCTCCGCCCCGAGCTCGGACGGATGCCCTCCCACGACTTTCACTAACTCTTGACCGCCGCTTCCTGCTACCTTCTTGCCGCGTCCGATCCTGACCCCGGCCGAGGCCGGAAGGAGGCCAAGTGCTCTTCGCCCCGTGGCTCGTGGTGCTGCTGCTCGGCGCCGCGGGCATCGTCGAGATGAGCATCGGGCTCCATGCGGCGCGGCTCAAGAAGCCGTTCCTGCTGCCCGCTCATCACCTCTACTGGACGCGCGCCGCCGTGTTCACCCTCATCATGCTCATGCTGCCGCGCCTGCCCCTGCGCTCGGCGCCCGGCGTCAACAGCAATGCTCTCGATGCCATGCTGCTTCTCCCGGTGGTCCTGGCCGCCGGCTGCTTCTGGATGCTTGGCCGAGGCTATGCCGCGCCCGGGGTGGCCGTGGAGTCGCTGCTCGAGACCGTGCGCGAGGTGCTGGGGCAAATGGGCTACTACAGCGCGCGCGAGTCCGTCCCGCGCGCCGGGGAGCACGAGCTCATGATCAAGGATCTGGGCGTGGTGGTGACGGTGTCGGCCCCATGGTGGAGCGGGACGCCCCGGCTGCGCGTGCAGCCGGCGGACGAGAGCGGGCTGCTTCGTCAGGTGGTGACCGCGGTCAACGTCCTGCTGGCTCTCGGGCCCTACGAGGTGCGCAGCGCTCCCTTCATGCTCCACACTCTCAAGGGAGGCGTCCTGATCGTGGCGGCCGTGGCAGGCCTGATCGCTCTGGTCGCGCGCGGGACTCTGAGCCCCGCATAGATTCTGTAGGCTGCTCAAAAGGGCCCAGATGCGAGGGCGCCAACGAAGCACATGGGCCTTTTTCAGCAGCCTACGGGCGGACTATTGTCGTACTATCCCCGCTCGCGACGATCTGGTAGCCGTTGGCGCCGCCCGCCGAATAGGTATACGTCCAGCCGGGAGGCGGGGTCGGTGTCGAAGCCATGAAGGGGCCCGCGATTTCCCCGTTCACGTTGGTCTGCGGGCTCGTGAGATCGGTCAGCGTCGAGGGCATCTGGCCCATGTGCGCGCTGAAGGTGCCAATAGCTCCCGCCAGGGTGCGCGTGTCCGCTTCGGCCTTGGCCACGCGCGAGCGGGCCTGAACATTGTGATAGATGGTCATGGCTATGGTGGTCAGCACGCCGAGCACGGCAATGACGACCAGGAGCTCAACCAGAGTGAACCCGGCTTCTCGGCGACGCATGTCGGCCTTATTAGGGCAAAGGTGATGCCATGCGCGGAATTCAGCCCGAGCCCCCTAACTGCCCAAGTTTCCTGACCTTCCACAGGCCCCAACGCGGTCTGGGGTCGGGCAGACCGCCAAAATTTGGTTTCGATTGGCCCATTTAGCGCACTGCGCGCCGGGCTCTGACCGCGCGGATGGGTGGCGCGCCGACCTGAAGTCGCGCGCCTCGAGGGATGCATCCAAGGCGAGGATGACGGCGTATCGCTTCTACGGTATCCTCGGATTCTGGTGCGTAGCGCATCCAAGATCATCAGCAATCGCCCTCCCATGGAGGGGTCCATCGACGTGAGTCCACGCAGGCTACATCGGGCCGAGCGCGCATACCTGCGGCAGCTGCTGAGTCCCGCCTTCGCGCTGGCCGCCATCGCCATCATCGAGGCATTTTCCTGGACCCCGTGGCAGATCGTAGCGCCGACCACCCTTCTCCTGACCGCCGTGGTCGCCTCGACCTTCGTGGGGGGCCTGGTCGACGGGCTCATCAGCGCCGGCATCACCGTGTGGTATTACTCGTACCTGCTCTCCTCCCCCGGCACGGTCTTTCCGTACACTCACGAGACGCTGCGGCGCGTGCTCGTCTATGCCTGCTCGGCGCCCGCCGTCGCTCTCATGGTCGGCGTCATCAAGCAGCGCGCCGCGCGCATCGCCGCCGACGCCGCGCGCCGGGAGCGTGACTCATCGGATGCCGTGTACGCCTCGCTGACGTGGTCGCGGGAGGCGGAGAAGACGGGGCGGGAGGCAGAGCGCCGCTACCGGGCCTTCTTCGACGCCAACGTCGCGGGCATCGTCCACGCCTTCCGGGACGGCAAGATGCTCGTGTGCAATGAGGCCTTCCGGCGCCTGACCGGCTTCAGCACGGATGAGGAGATCAAGGCGCGGAACATCCGCGACTTCTTCGAGGAGCGGGCCGACTTCGACCGTATCATCGAGCGTCTCGATCGAGGGACGCTGTCCATCGAGGAAGAGCTTGGGTTCCGGCGGCGTGATCGCGACCTGCGCCGCGTGCGCCTCACCGCGCGGCGCCTGGAGGAGGGCGCCCGGCTCGTGGTCGAGGTGAGCGTCGTGGACATCACGGCGCAGTGGACGGCTCAGACGCAGGCGGCCGCCCTCGAGACCAAGATGGCCACTCAGGAGGCCTATATCGCCATCTTGGGTCAGGAGGTGGATGCGCTCGCGCATGCCGTGGCGCATGACCTGCGCGGGCCGCTGCGGCGCATGGATGACCTGAGCGAGGCACTCATCGTGGACTACGGTCTCAGGCTCGACGGAGAAGGACGCGGCCGGCTCAATCGCCTGGCCACGACGAATCGCAGCATGGAGAAGCTCGTGCAGCGGTTCATCGAGCTGTCGCGCCTCACGAGCGGCGAGCTCAAGCGCGAGAGGGTGGACCTTTCCGCACTGGCTCGAGGAGTGGCCGAGGGGCTCCGGGCCGGCCATGCCGGGGACGACGTCACCTGCACGATTGCCCCAGGGCTGACGGCCAACGGAGATCCGGGCCTCCTGCGGCTGGCCCTCACGCACCTCATCGGCACGGCCTGGAGCGCGACGGCAGGACAGCCGGGCGCGCACATCGAGTTCGGCTCTGCCCGCGTGGGGGACCGGGAGACTTTCGTGATCACCGATGGCGGCGGCACCATTGACCGGCCCTATGCCGGGGCGCTGCCGGGCGCCGTCCAGCGCCTGGACAATGGGCATGGACCAGAGGGAAGGCATGGACCGGACGGGGGGGCCGTCGCCCTGGTCATGGTCCAGCGCGTCATCCAGCGCCATGGAGGCCGGGTCTGGGTCGAGGCCACGCCCGAAGGTGGGGCCGTGTTCTTCACGCTCGGCAACGAGCCGGAGAAGTCTCCCCCATCCCCCCGCATCTCCCCAGCATCCCTTTGATGTCTTAACGCGTCCAAACACCCGGACAGACGAGGAACCATCGGTGCCTATCTACGAGTACGAGTGCCAGGCCTGCCACCGCCGCCTGAGCCTGCTCGTGCGCTCGATGTCACAGCAAGCCTCGCCTCGATGTCCGGGCTGCGGCAGCGCCGAGCTCTCACGACTCATGTCCCGTTTCGCTACCCTCAAGTCCGAAGATGACCGGCTGGAAGCCGCCGCCGATCCCTCCCAATACGGTGACCTCGACGAAAGCGACCCTCGCAGCATTGCCAAGTTCGTCAAGCGCATGGGCGACGAGGTGGGCGAGGATCTGGGGCCGGATCTCGACGCGGCCATGGACGAGGCCATGGCCGAGGGCGGAGATGGCGGCGAGGAGGGGGGGCCCGGCGGTGAGGCCAGCCTGTCTGAAGCCGGGAGCGACGATGAAGGTTGAGGCGCTGCCGGGTTTCGAAGGCCTGGACGAGCCGCGCTGGAATGGCCTCCTCGACCAGGCCCGCCTCCCCTCCGTTTTCCTGACCTGGCAGTGGCAGACGGTCTGGGCCCGGGCATTCCTGGGCGGCCGGCCGCTTCACCTCCTGCGTATCGCGGACGATGCCGGCACGCTGGCCGGCCTCCTGCCCCTCTACGACGAGGCGCCGGGAGAGCGGCGCCTGGTAGGCGGCGTGGACGTCTCCGACTATCTCGACCTCATCGCACCGGCCGGTCGCGAGGAGGACGCGTGGCAAGCGCTCCTCCATCACCGCGCGGGCGACTCGGCGGCCTGGGATCTCCACGGCATCCGCGCCCTCTCCCCCACGCTCGAGATCCTTCCCAGGCTCAGCCCGACATCGGGGCTGCGGGCCTCGGTCGAGCGAGAAGATCGCTGTCCGGTCCTGGAGCTGCCGTCCTCCTGGGAGACCTATCTGGAGCGGCTGTCCGGCAAGGATCGTCATGAGCTCAAGCGCAAGATACGCAAGCTCGAGCGCGAGCTCCCGGGCACCTCCGCGCGCTCCCATGCCTCGCCCGAAGGGTGGGAGGGAGAGCTCGCGAAGTTCCTCAGGCTCCACCGGCTCTCCAAGGGCGGCAAGGCGCGCTTCATGGACGAGCGCATGGAGGGCTTCTTCCGCGAGGTCACGCGGGCCCTGGCGGCGGCGGGCTGGGCGCGGCTCTGGTTCCTCGATCACGAGGGGGCCGGCGTCGCGGCCTTTCTCTGCTTCGAGTACCGCGGCTCCGTGGGTCTCTACAATTCGGGCTTCGATCCCCAGCACGCCAAGCTCTCGCCCGGCATCGTCCTGCTCGCCCACGTGATCCGCGACGCCATCGAGCGGGGGGTGCCCCTGTTCGACTTCCTCCGTGGAGAAGAGCCGTACAAGTACGCGTTCGGCCCGACCCCGCAGGATCTCTTCCGCATACGGGTGACCCCGTGAGCCTGCGCGTGGCCGTGCTGAGCGTCCACACGTGCCCGCTCGCCGCCCTCGGGGGCAAGGAGACGGGCGGCATGAACGTGTACGTGCGCGAGACCGCGCGCGAGCTTGGTCGCATGGGCGTGGCCGTGGATGTCTTCACGCGGTCACAGAACCCCAGCATCCCCCGCGTGGCCGAGCTCGGAAACGGCGCGCGCGTCATCCACTTGCCCGCGGGACCCCAGGCGCCCATCGGGCGCGCGACCATACACCAGCACCTGGCCGAATTCGTCGAGGGCGTGGAGAAGCATCGCTGGGACGAGGGCATCGACTACGATGTGATCCACGGCCATTACTGGCTTTCGGGCGTGGCGGGGCTCGAGCTGCGCGAGCGCTGGGGCGTGCCGCTGGTACAGATGTTCCACACGCTGGGCCGGCTCAAGAACTCGGTGGCGCAAGACGACCTCGAGAGGGAGCCCGAGCTCAGGCTGTCCGAGGAGGCGCGCATCGTGGCGGGGGCGGACCGCATCGTGGCCGCCAATGTGGTCGAGCGCGCCCACCTCGTCTGGTACTACGGGGCGACCACCGATCGCATCGCGGTCATCCCATGCGGGGTCGACACCGATCTCTTCCAGCCCATGGGGCAGGCGGCCGCCCAGGATCTCCTCGAAGTGCCGACCGGCCCGATGCTGCTCTATGTCGGGCGGCTCCAGCCCATCAAGGGGCTCGAGACGCTGCTGGAGGCGGTGGCGCGGCTGGGTGATTCGTCGCGGCTCTACGTGGTGGGCGGGGATGCCGACGAGCCGGAGCCGTCTCCCCTGGTGCGGGGCGGCGCGGCGCGGGGGCATGCCACCCGGCTCCGCGCTCGCGTGCGGGCGCTCGGGCTCCAGGATCGCGTACACTTCCTGGGCGCCCAGCCGCAGCGGCGGCTCCGACTCTTCTACGCCGCGGCCGACGCGACGGTCATGCCGTCGGCGTACGAGTCGTTCGGGATGGTGGCCCTCGAGGCCATGGCCTGCGGCTGCCCCGTGGTCGCCTCGCGCGTGGGCGGGCTTCAGACCACTGTCAAGGACGGCGTGACGGGCTATCTCGTGCCCGAGGGCGATCCCGCCGCGCTGGCCGAGCGCCTCGAGCGCCTGCTTCACGATCCCGCCGAGCGCGCCCGCCTGGGCCGCGAGGCCTCGCGCTGGGCGGACGACTATCGCTGGCCCTGCGTCACCGAGTCGGTGTGTAGACTCTATTCCGAGCTGCGCCCCGCCGCCGTCTCGCATCTCGGCCGCGGCCGCTGCCAGACTCAACCATGAGCGTCACCTCGCGAGAGCCCATCAGCATCAACGGACGCACCTATGCGTGGCCGCCCCGGCCGCTCGTGGTCGTGTGCGTGGACGGCTGTGAGCCCGATTACCTCGAGCAGGCTTTCCTGGCCGGCGCCATGCCGTATCTGGCCTCGGCCGTGGCCGAGGGTACGCGGCTGCTCGGCGCCTGCGTGGTGCCGAGCTTCACGAATCCGAACAACCTCTCCATCGTCACCGGCGTGCCGCCTTCCGTGCACGGCATCTGCGGGAACTACTTCTGGGACCGCGAGGCCGGCGCCGAGGTGATGATGAACGACCCGAAGTATCTCCGCTGCGATACCATCCTGGCCGCCTTCGCGGAGGCCGGGGCCTGCGTCGCCGTGGTCACGGCCAAGGACAAGCTGCGGCGGCTGCTCGGGCACGGCATGCGGGGGATCTGCTTCTCCGCCGAGAAGGCGAACGAGGCCACGGTGGCCGAGCACGGCATCGCGGATGTGCTCGAGCTGGTGGGGTTGCCGCTGCCCTCGGTGTACAGCGCCGACCTCAGCGAGTTCGTCTTCGCCGCGGGCGTGAGGCTCATGGAGACCACGCGGCCGGACCTGACATACCTGTCCACCACGGACTATGTCCAGCACAAGCATGCCCCCGGCACCTCGGCCGCCAACGCGTTCTACCGGATGATGGACGGCTACCTCGCGCGTCTGACCGGGCTCGGCGCCTCCATCGCCATCACGGCCGACCATGGCATGAACGCCAAGACGGACGGCGAGGGCAAGCCGCAAGTGATCTATCTCCAGGACGTCCTCGACGGCTGGTTGGGGACGGCACGGGCGCGCGTCATCCTTCCCATCACCGATCCCTACGTCGTCCATCACGGCGCCCTCGGCTCCTTCGCCACCGTCTACCTGCCGGATGGCATTGACCCGGGGGCGGCGGCGGGAAGCGTGGCGGCGCTGCCGGGCATGGAGCTGGTGCTGGACCGTTCGGAAGGCTGCCGGCGCTTCGAGCTGCCGCCGGACCGGATGGGCGATCTCGTCGCGGTCTCGCGGCGACACTACGTCATCGGCACGAGCCAGGCCAAGCACGACCTCTCGGGACTGGATGCGCCGCTCCGCTCCCACGGCGGGCTCTCGGAGCAGACGGTGCCGCTCGTCCTGACCGAACGCCTTGGCGACCTGCCGCCCGGTCGCCGCCTCCGCAACTTCGACATCTTCGACCTCGCCCTCAATCGCGTCCTGTGACGCGGCTGCCCAGCCAGGCGCGCGTCGTCATCGTCGGCGGCGGCATCGTCGGCACCAGCGTCGCCTATCACCTGACCAAGCTCGGATGGCGGGACGTGGTGCTGCTCGAGCAGGGACGCCTGTCGGGCGGCACCACGTGGCATGCCGCCGGTCTCGTGGGCCAGCTGCGCTCGTCGAGCAATCTGACCCAGCTCATCCGGGACAGCGTCGACCTCTATGGCCGCCTGGAAGCCGAGACCGGCCAGGCCACGGGCTGGAAGCGCTGCGGCAGCATCAGCGTGGCGCGCACGGCCGAGCGTATGGTCCAGCTCCGGCGCAATGCCTCCGTGGCCCGCTCCTATGGCATCGACGCCGAGGAGATCAGCCCCAAGCAGGCGGGCGAGCGCTATCCGCTCATGCGCACCGATGACCTGATCGGCGCCGTGTGGATTCCCGGCGACGGCAAGGCGAATCCCGCCGACATCACCCAGGCCCTGGCGCGGGGCGCCCGGGCGGGTGGCGCGCAGATCCACGAGGGCGTCAGGGTCACGGGCGTCAAGCTCGAGAGTGGCCGCGTGGCAGGCGTGCAGACCTCGCAGGGCGACATCGCCATCGAAGTGCTCGTCAACTGCGCGGGCATGTGGGCGCGGGAGCTCGGTCGGATGAGCGGGGTCAGCGTTCCCCTGCACGCCTGCGAGCACATGTACATGGTCACCAATCCCATCGACGGCGTCACCCCCGACCTGCCCGTGCTGCGCGATGGCGACGGCCACGTCTATTTCAAGGAGGAGGTGGCGGGCCTCCTCATGGGCGGCTTCGATCCCTGGGCCAAGCCGTGGGGCATGGACGGCATTCCCGAGGGCTTCAGCTTCGGGACGCTCCCCGAGGACTGGGCCAAGTTCGAGATCCTCATGCGGCACGCCATCGAGCGCGTCCCCGCCCTCGAGACGGCCCCGGTGCGGCTCCTCATGAATGGACCCGAGAGCTTCACGCCCGACAACTACTTCATCCTGGGCGAGGCGCCCGAGGTGCGCCGCTACTACGTCGGGGCCGGCTTCTGCTCGGGCGGCATCGCGACGGCCGGGGGGGCGGGGCGGGCCCTCGCCGAGTGGATCGTGGAGGACCGGCCGTCCATGGATCTCTGGCAGGCGGACATCCGGCGCTTCGCTCCCTTCCATGCCAACCCCGAGTTCCTGCGCGAGCGCGCGAGCGAGATCGTGGGCGTGCACTATTTCGTCGCCTTCCCCAACCGTGAGCTCGAGAGCGGTCGCGGGCTGCGCCGCTCGCCCCTTCACGATCGTCTCCAGGCGCGCGGAGCCTGCTTCGGCAACAAGATGGGCTGGGAGCGCCCGAACTGGTTCGCCCTGGCGGGGGTCAAGCCGGAGACCGTCTATTCCTTCGGCCGCCAGAACTGGTTCCCCCAGGCCGCCGCCGAGCACCGCGCGTGTCGCGAGGCGGTGGCCCTCTTCGATCAGACCTCCTTCTCCAAGTTCCTCGTCCAGGGACCCGATGCCGAATCCGTCCTCCAGCGGCTCTGCGCCAATGACGTGGCCGTGCCCCCCGGGCGCATCGTGTACACGGCCATGCTGAACGAGCGGGGCGGCTTCGAGAGCGACCTCACGGTGACGCGGGTCCGCGAGGACGCCTATCTCGTCGTGACCGGCTCCGCCCAGACCACGCGTGACGCCAGCTGGATCCGACGCCATATTCCTGCGGAGGCCCGCGCGACCTTGACCGACGTGGGCAGCGCGTATGCCGTCATCGGCGTGATGGGGCCACGCGCGCGCGCGCTTCTGTCCCGCGTGAGCGGCGCCGACCTCTCGAGCGCGGCCTTCCCGTTCGCCACGAGCCGCGAGATCGGCATCGGCCGCGCTACCGTCCGCGCCTCACGCATCACCTATGTGGGAGAGCTCGGCTGGGAGCTGTACGTGCCGGTGGAAGTCGCCGCGGACGTCTACGACACGCTGCGCGAGGCGGGAGGGGATCTCGGGCTCGTGGATGCCGGCTACTACGCGATCGACTCGCTCCGGCTCGAGAAAGGCTATCGCGCCTGGGGACGGGAGCTGACGCCCGACGACACGCCCCTGGAGGCGGGGCTCGGCTGGGCGGTGCGCTTCGACAAAGGCCGTGACTTCCTCGGCCGCCAGGCATTGCTCGCGCGCAAGGGCCAGCCTCTGGCCAGGCGTCTGGTCAGCCTTGTGCTCGAGGATCCGGAGCTCTTGCCCTGGGGCGACGAGCCCATCTGGTGCGACGGCAGCCTCGCGGGCTCGGTCACCTCGGCGGCGTTCGGGCACACCCTGGGACGCGGCGTGGCCCTGGGCTGGGTACG
Source organism: Candidatus Methylomirabilota bacterium (assembly GCA_036002485.1). NCBI lineage: Bacteria > Methylomirabilota (SeqCode) > Candidatus Methylomirabilota bacterium. Next base: position 38,446 of record DASYTI010000118.1, read on the forward strand.
TCGCGGCGAGGGCGTCGATGCCGACTGGCTCGAGCGCGCGCGTGTGGAGATAGAAATCGCCGGCCAGCGCCATCGGACCCGCGCGAGCCTCCGCGCGCCGTATGATCCCGACGGCCAGCGGGTGAAAGCTTAGCGGGCGCCCGCGGGGCTATTCATCCCTCGCCTCAGCAGGCGAGTGCCGTCGTCCGCTCAAACCTCCTCGCCTCGACGTGCCTCCTCGCTCGGGCGCCTCCGCCCGCCCCCCATCCCCCAGAGGGGGGTGCGCTCGCCGCCCTGCTGCGCAGGACGGCTCGCGCGGCGGAGGCGCCCTGCGCTTCGGGGCACGCTACGGCTCGTCGGATTCGCTCCCGACGGCACTCGCCTGCTGAGGCGAGCGCGGAGTGGGTCAAGGGGCCCGTCGCGTCCCCGGTCAATGGTGCTGTGCTAGACTGCGCGCACATGGAGCAGGGCGGGGATCTCCTCCTCGACGTTCAGAACCTCCAGACCCAGTTCTCGACCGCCGACGGCATCGTGCGCGCAGTGGACGGCGTGTCGTGGGACGTGCGGGCGGGGGAGACGGTGGCCCTCGTGGGCGAATCGGGCTGCGGCAAGTCGGTGAGCGCGCTCAGCATCATGCGGCTCGTCTCCGCTCCCGCCGGCCGCATCCTGGGCGGGCAGATCTTCTTCAAGGGGCGCGACCTCCTCCAGCTTCCCGAGGATCAGATGCGTCAGGTCCGCGGGCGCGAGATCGCCATGATCTTTCAGGAGCCGATGACGTCCCTCAATCCCGTGCTGAGCGTAGGCCGCCAGCTGACCGAGCCCACGGAAATCCATTTCGGGGCGACCCCCTCCCAATCGCGGGCGCGGGCCATCGAGCTCCTGGGTCTGGTCGGCATCTCCGATCCCGAGCGGCGGCTGCGCCAGTATCCGCACCAGTTCAGCGGCGGGATGCGGCAGCGGATGATGATCGCCATGGCCCTGGCCTGCAATCCCGCCCTCATCCTGGCCGACGAGCCGACCACCGCGCTCGACGTCACCATCCAGGCTCAGATCCTCGAGCTCATGAAAGGCCTCTCGCGCCGGCTCGGCGTCGCCATGGTCATGATCACGCACAATCTCGGGGTGGTCGCCCGCTACGCCGACCGGGTCAACGTGATGTATGCCGGCCGCATCGTCGAGCGGGCCACCGCCCGTGAGATCTACGCCAACCCGCGCCACCCCTATACGCTCGGTCTGCTGCGCTCGGTGCCTCGGCTGGACGAGCCGCGGCGCGCGAAACTTCTGCCCATCCAGGGTCAGCCCCCCGATCTGTCGCGGCTGCCCCCGGGGTGCGCCTTTCAGCCGCGTTGCCAGTACGCATTGGAGCGCTGTCGTCTCGAGGCGCCGCCTCTCGAAGCGGTCTCGCCCGGGCACGTCTCGGCCTGCTGGGTCGCCGCCGAGCTGGGCCAGAAGGTGTCCGCGTGACCGTGACGGCCTCCGCGCGCGAAGGCCGAGGCGCTGAAAATCGCGGACGCGACGATCGGGCGCGCGATGAGCCGCAAAGGGGCGAAGAGATCTTGGAAGTCCGCCACCTCAGCAAGCACTTCGAGGTCAGCGGGGGCTTCTTCGGTGGTGGCCGCGGCGTCATCAAAGCGGTGGACGACGTGTCCTTTTCCATCCGCCGCGGCGAGACCCTGGGCCTCGTCGGTGAATCCGGATGCGGCAAGACCACGACCGGCCGCTGTGTCCTGCAGCTGGAGAAGCCGACCAGTGGCTCCATCCTCTTCGAGGGCAAGGATCTGGCCGCGGCCTCGCCGGCCGAGCTCCGCGCGGTGCGGCGCAAGATGCAGGTCATCTTCCAGGACCCGTACAGCTCGCTCAACCCGCGGATGACGGTGGGACAGATCATCGCCGAGCCGCTGGCCGTGCACGGCATCGTCCCCGGCAGCGCGGCCAGGGAGGCGCGGGTCAAGGAGCTGCTCAGCCACGCCGGCCTTCCCTCCGGCATGGCCCGGCGCTATCCGCACGAGCTCTCGGGCGGCCAGCGCCAGCGCGTGGGCATCGCGCGCGCCCTCGCCATGGAGCCGACGCTCATCGTCTGCGACGAGCCTGTCTCCGCCCTCGATGTGTCGATCCAGGCTCAGATCATCAACCTGCTCGAGGAGCTCCAGACGGAGTTCGGCCTGACCTACCTCTTCGTCGCTCACGATCTCTCGGTGGTCCGTCACATCTCGGACCGGGTGGCCGTGATGTACCTGGGCAAGATCGTCGAGATCACCGACCGCCAGGCGCTCTACGAGGATCCGCAGCACCCGTACACCAAGGCCCTCCTCTCGGCCGTGCCCATTCCCGACCCGGCCGTGGAGCTGGCCCGCGAGCGTACGGTGCTGGGGGGCGAGGTGCCGAGCCCGCTCAATCCCCCGTCGGGCTGCGTCTTCCACCCCCGGTGCCCCATCGCTATCGAGGAGTGCGAGGGGGCGGTGCCGGCGCTTCGTGAGATCAGGCCCGGGCACTTTGCCGCCTGCATCCGTGTTTGAGTAGTACTGGGCCAAGTTGCTTCGCCAGATCAACTCAGCTCTCGTCTCGGGGCTGGCTCGCAACTTGACCCAGTACCCTATGTTGGTCGACCTTGACAGGGCGGGGTGGGGCCGCTAGGGTAACTTGCTGTCACAATTGATGGACTTTCCCGTGGCTTCCGAAACGTCCCGGTCTCGTCTGGGGGACTCCCCTATGGACGATGGCTGTGGTCGCTGATCGCCGGTGCCGCGCAAGGAGGCGTGGAATGAAAATGTCAAAGTTGCTGGGAGTCGCCGTCGGGCTTCTCCTGGCGGTCGCGCTGGCGGCCGGGCTAGTGGTCCCTGGCCTCGTGACTGCTCAGGTCAAGCCGCGCGCCGGCGGCGAGCTCATCTTCGTCGTTCCCTCCGAGCCGCCCTCCTACGATGCCCACCAGGAGGAGACCTTCGGCGTCATCCATCCCATGGCGCCGCTGTACAGCACCCTGTTGCGGGTCGATCCCGTCGACAAGACGGGCACCAGGCCCGTCGGTGATCTGGCCGAGTCGTGGACCGTCTCCAAGGACGGCATGACGTACACGTTCAAGATCCGCCAAGGCGTCAAGTTCCACGACGGCAGCGCGCTGACCTCCAAGGACATCAAGGCCTCCTACGACAAGATCGTCTTCCCGCCCGCGGGCATCAAGTCCCTGCGTAAGGAGGCCTACGACGTTATCGAAGTCGTGGAGGCGCCGGATCCGTCCACGGTCCGGTTCCGTCTCAAGAGGCCGGAAGCCTCGCTGCTCCTGAACCTCGCCTCACCGTGGAACTGGATCTACAAGGCCGATCTCCTCGCCAAGGACATCCACTGGTACGAGAAGAACGTGATGGGGACGGGCGCCTTCGTCTTCGTCGAGCACGTCAAAGGGTCCCACCTGGTGGGCAAGAAGAACCCCGAGTACTGGGACAAGGGCAAGCCGTACCTCGACGGCTATCGCGCCATCTTCATCAGTGCCTCGTCGGCCCAGGTGGCGGCCATCCGCGGCGAGCGGGCGCACATCCAGTTCCGTGGCTTCAGCCCGCCCGAGCGCGATCAGCTCGTCCAGGCCCTCGGGCCCAAGATCACCGTGCAGGAGAGCCCGTGGGACTGCTTGAACTTCGTCTCCATGCACCACGACAAGAAGCCCTTCAACGACAAGCGGGTGCGACGGGCCCTCTCGCTGGCTCTCGATCGATATGAGGGCTCGAAGAACCTGTCCAAGATCACCCTCGTGCGGGACGTGGGCGGCATCCAGGTGCCCGGCACGCCGTACGCGACACCGCCGGGCGAGCTCGAGAAGCTCGCCGGCTACGGCCACGACATCGCGGCCAACCGCGCCGAGGCGCGGCGCCTTCTCAAGGAAGCCGGGGCCGAAGGGCTCTCCTTCACCTTCAAGAACCGCGGCATCCCGCATCCCTACGAGCCCATCGGCATCTGGCTCATCGATCAGTGGCGGCAGATCGGCATCACCGTCAAGATGGAGATGATCGAGGCCGCCTCCTATCACCCCATGCTCAAGCGGGGTGACTTCGAGGTGGCCATGGACTTCCAGTGCGGCTTCATCGTGGAGCCGGACCTGGACTTGCCGCGCTTCATAACCAAGTCCGACGCGAACTTCGGCAAGCACAAGGACACGGTCATCGACGATCTCTTCCAGAAGCAGGCGCGGGCCACCGACCTCGAGGAGCGCAAGAAGTACCTCCGGGCGTTCGAGAAGCGGCTGCTGGACGAGGAGGTCCACGTCATCTACACGATCCAGTGGCACCGGATCATCCCGCACAACGCCAAGGTCAAGGGGTGGACGATCACGCCCAGCCACTACCTGAACAACCAGCTCGACGTGGTCTGGCTTGGTGACTAGCTTGGCGTCTAGCCAAGCTACTCCTCTCACCCCTCTCCCCCATCGGGGGAGAGGGCAGGGTGAGGGGGCGGTTCCCGAGGGGGCGGCACCCTGGGCGGGGGCCGTCCAAGCCTGACGCTATGTGGCGCTACCTCCTCAAGCGCTTCGCCCTGATGTTCCCCACCTTGCTCGGGGTGGCCATCTTCACGTTCTTCCTGATCCGCGTCATTCCCGGCGATGTGGTCGAGCTGCGGCTGGCCGGCGACCGCGGGTCGGTCTCCCCGGAGGCGCTGCAGACGGAGCGCGCGCGCTTCGGTCTCGACCAGCCCATCTGGCGTCAGTTCGTGACGTGGATAGGGGGCGCGGCGCGGCTGGACTTCGGCACTTCGATGTGGACCGGCTCGCCCATCTGGCAGGAGATCCGGCTTCGCTTCGCGCTGTCATTCCAGGTGGCCATCATGGCCACCATCCTTTCCGTGCTCCTGGCCATTCCCCTGGGGGTGATCGCCGCCCTCAAGCAGGACACGTGGATCGACTATGCCGTCCGCGTCTTCTCGATCGCGGGGCTGGCCACGCCCTCCTTCTGGCTGGGCATCGTGCTCATCCTGGCCCTCCTCATCATCTTCAAGTGGCTGCCCCCCATGGTCTACACGCCCTTCTGGGTCAATCCCTGGCAGAACCTGGCCCAGCTCATCTGGCCGGCCCTCGCGGTAGGTTACCGCTATTCGGCGGTGGCCACCCGCATGACCCGCTCGGCCATGCTCGAAGTGCTCCGCGAGGACTACATCCGGACCGCGCGCGCCAAGGGCCTCGTGCAGAAGCTCATCCTCTCCCGTCACGCCCTCAAGAACGCCATGCTCCCCGTGCTGACGGTGGTGGCCATCGAGTTCGCCTTCCTCATCGGCGGTCTCGTGGTCACCGAGCAGGTCTTCAATCTCAACGGCATCGGGCTGCTCTTCGTGCAGGCCGTCGCCCACCGGGACTACACGCTCATCCAGGCCCTCGTCCTGCTCGTCGCGGCAATCTTCATCTTCATGAACTTCCTGATGGACATCATGTACGCCTGGCTCGATCCGCGGATCCGGTACCGATAAGGCCTCCCTCCATGGCCATCAATCCCGCCATCGATTCCGTCGCCGATCGGCTCGCCGAAGAGCCCCCGGCGGGCTGGGGTGCCGCCGTCATGGACTTCGCCCGGCGCCGGCCGCTGGGCGCCGTGGGCGGGCTCGTGGTGGTGCTGATGCTCGTCACGGCCGCGGGGGCGGGCGTCCTGGCGCCGTACGATCCCGTGACCGTCGACTTCGGGGCCATGCTCGCTCGACCGAGCGCCGCTCACTGGCTCGGCACCGATGCCTTCGGCCGCGACGTGCTGAGCCGGCTGATCTATGGCTCGCGCACGGCCCTCCTCGTCGGATTCGGCGCGGCGCTGATCGGCGCCACCGGGGGGGCCATCCTCGGGGTGGGCAGCGCCTACTTCGGCGGGAAGGTCGACCTCTATCTGCAGCGGCTGATGGATATCTTCCTCTGCTTCCCGCTCATCATCCTGGCCCTCGCCCTCGTGGCGATTCTCGGCAATAGCCTTCCCAATCTCATCACGGCGATCACCATTCCCATGATCCCGCGCTGCGCCCTCGTCATCCGCGCGAGCGCCCTGGCCATCCGCGAGATGCCCTATGTCGACGCCGCGCGGGCGGCCGGCTTCAGTAGCGCGCGCATCATCCTGCGACACATGCTGCCCAACGTGATGGCGCCGTACCTGATCATGCTCACGGCCTTCCTGGGCCAGGCCATCCTGCTCGAGTCCTCGCTCTCCTTCCTGGGTCTGGGCGTCCAGGAGCCGACGGCCGCCTGGGGGCTCATGCTGCGCGGAGCGGCCGTGGACTTCGCCGAGTCGGCGCCGTGGATGGCCATCTTCCCCGGGCTCGCCATCAGCCTGGCCGTCTTCGCCTTCAATCTCTTCGGCGACTCCCTCCGGGACGCGCTGGATCCCAAACTCCGGACCCTCTAGACGTTGGCGTAAAGGCTTGACACACTAGGACCACGTTGATACAACTACGAGGGTTTTAGCGCCCGGCGCCCACGCGCCGACGAGGAAAACCGCGGTTCACAGGGAGGCGGTAATGGCGTACATCATCGCGGAACCATGTATCAGCGTGAAAGACAAGGCCTGCGTGGAGGTCTGCCCCGTGGACTGCATCTACGAGGGCGACACCATGCTCTACATCCACCCGGATGAGTGCATCGATTGCGGCGCCTGCGAGCCCGTCTGCCCGGTCAAGGCCATCTTCGCCGAGGACGAGACGCCGGCCAACTGGAAGAACTACATCGAGCTGAACAAGCAGTTCTTCAAGGACCACCCGGGCGTCAAGCCCGCGACCAAGTCCTAGCCGCTCCGATCGCTCGCATCCACGCGGGGGCCCGCGGCCGGGCTCCCGCTTTTTTTGTGCGCGCGAGCTGCCCAGCCCCGGCGGCAGCGCGAGCGCCTCGATGCACAGGGCCTGCGGCAGCCGCGCGTCGCCCAGACGCCCATGTGGCTGAAATGTAGAAGGGTGCGTGGTGGCACGAGCCTTGCCATCTCCTTCTGCATGGCCGCCATCGCTCCCACACCCGATCCCACGCCGCCGAGCTTCCATGGCGCCGTCACCGACTTCAAGCGGCGACTCATCGAAGCGACCTTGACTCAGTCCGGCGGCAATCGCACACGCGCCGCCCGCGTGCTGGGGCTTCAGCGCACGTATCTCCTTCGGCTCATGCGCGAGTTCCAGGTGAACATCCCTCCGCCACCGGGTCCACACGGGCGCGCGGCGGGCGTGCCGCCCGCCAACGGCGGGAATGGCGCCCCGCCTGCCCCGCCGAACCGGAGACGATGACCTCACGGAGCCGTGCTAGACTTCCTTCCCAGAGCCGACGGCCGGGTGCCGCGGCGAAGAGGAGCCTGGCCATGGCGACGTTCTCGGGAGTGTGGCTGCCCATCATCACGCCGTTCATCGACGGCGAGATCGACTACGCAGGCTACGAAAAACTGATCGACCACTACCTGCGCGCCGGGGTGGCCGGGATCATTCCGCTCGGCACCACGGGCGAGAGCCCGACCATCGACGAGGTCGAGGCCGAGACGCTGGTGGAGCGGACGGTGGCCGCGGTGGCGGGACGCGTGCCGGTCCTGGTGGGCGTAGGCGCCAACGACACGCGCAAGGCCGTCAAGGCGGTGAAGCGCCTGGGCCGCCAGAGCGTGCAGGGCATCCTCTCCGTCTGTCCCTACTACAACCGCCCGAGCCAGGACGGCATGCGCGAGCACTTCACGCGCATCGCCGAGGCGACCGACCGGCCGATCCTGATCTACAACATCCCGTATCGGACCGGCGTCAACCTGAGCAACGAGACCCTGCTGGCCCTGGCCGAGCTGCCCAATATCGCCGGGGTGAAGGACTCGTCTGGCATCATCGCCCAGTCTCTCGAGCTCCTCCGCCTGCGACCCAAAGGCTTCAGCGTGCTCACGGGCGAGGACGCCTACTTCTACACCATGCTCGCCCACGGCGCCGACGGCGGCATCCTCGCCTCCTCGCATGTCGAGACCGACCGGTTCCTGTCCGTCTACGACCGTATGAGCGCGAACGACCACCAGGGTGCTCGCGCGGTCTGGCAGGGGCTCGAGACGCTCGTGCCGCTCCTCTTCAAGGAGCCGAACCCCATGCCGATCAAGCATTGCTTGTGGCGGCAGGGGCTGATCCAGTCGCCCGAGGGCCGCCTGCCCCTCACGCGCATCACCGAGGCCCTCGCCCGCGAGCTCGATCGCGCGACCGCCGGCGCCGCGAAAGCGGGCGTGTAACGCGCCCGTAAGGGTCGACTTCCACCGTCTGGCCAAAGAGTTTGACACTTCATAGGCTCACGGTTTGAAATGAGTCCGTGAACCAGGTGTGGATAGCCGGGGTGGGGATGACCCGCTTCGGCCGGCGCGACGAAACCCTCCCCGACCTCATGGCCGAGGCCGCCCTGTCCGCCCTCGCGGATGCCATGATCGAGGAGCCCGACGGCCTCGTGGTGGCCGCCATGAATCCGGAGGAGTTCACCGGAGCGGGCAACTACGGCTCGCTCATCAATACGCATCTCGGCCTGTCCCACGTCCCCGCCCTCCGCGTGGAGACGGCCACATCTTCCGGGGTCGCGGCTGTCTATACCGCGTTTGCCGCGATAGCCTCGGGGCTGCACAAGACTATCCTCGTGGTGGGCGGCGAGAAGATGAGCCATATGCCGACGCCGCGGGTCTCGGAGATCATCGGCCGATCCATCGACCCCCACGAGCGGAGCTATGGCACGACCATGCCGGCCCTGGCGGGGCTCATCACGCGAGCGGCCATGCAGCGTCGCGGCCTCACCCTCAAGGAGATCTCCCAGGTCGCCGTCAAGAACCACGCCAATGGGGCGCGCAACCCGCTGGCCCACTTCCAGGAGGCGGTGACGCTCGAGACCGTCATGGAGAGCCGCCTCGTGGCCGATCCGCTCCGGCTCTTCCACTGCTGCCCCATCTCCGACGGCGCGGCAGCCCTCGTCATGACCGCCGAGCCGGCGGAGGTTCGCATCGCCGGCATCGGGCAGGGCACCGACACGATCGCCATGCGCTACCGGAACGACCTGACCGCCTTCGTGGCAACCCAGACGGCCGCTCAAGTGGCGTACCGGATGGCGGGCTTCGGTCCCGAGCGCGTCGAGGTCGCGGAGATCCATGACGCGTTTACCCCCTTCGAGATCATCTCGCTCGAGGACACGGGGCTCATCCCGCCGGGCAAGGCCGGGCGGGCCACCCTCGAGGGCGAGACGGCGCTGGACGGTCGGCTGCCCATCAATACCTCGGGCGGGCTCAAGGCGCGCGGGCATCCCCTGGCGGGCACCGGTATCGCGCAGCTCGTCGAGCTTTGCTGGCAGCTCCGCGGTATGGCGGCGGGACGTCAGGTCCAGGCCCAGGTCGGGCTCGCCCAGTCCATCGGCGGCCTCGCCACCAACAACTGGGTGACCTTGCTCGAGGCGCGTCGGTGAACGTCCACGCGCTCCCGGCCTCACGCTGCCCGCGCTGTCATCGCCTGGTGGTGCCGCCGGCGCGACTCTGCCCCGACCACCCGGTGACCATGGAGGCCGCGACCGTTGCCAATATCGGCGAGGTCGTGTCGTTTACCACGCTCCACTCGCCGCCCGAGGGCTTCAAGGCCCCCCTCCATATCGCGCTGGTGGAGCTCGACGGCGGCGCCCGGCTCTTCTGCCACGGCGAGGAGACGCGCGGCATCAGGATCGGCTCGAGCGTGGGCGTCGAATCGGTCGATCACGTGTTTTACTTCTCGCACATGGGGTTCGCGGATCGGGCGCGGCTCTTCTGGCGGCGGGCGGGCGCCAGTGGCGAGAAGGTCGCCTCCATCACCAAGAGCGTGGTCCAGGGCATCTGGAGAGGACGGTCCCGTGGCGACAGCTAGGAAGAAGGCGTCGGCGAAGAAAGGACGGTCCCCCTCACCCCGTCCCTCTCCCCCACTGGGGGAGAGGGGGGAAAGCCCGCCGCTCGCGGGTATTCGCGTGCTCGACCTGACCCGCGTGCTGGCCGGCCCCTTCTGCTCGATGATCCTGGGCGACATGGGGGCGGAGGTCATCAAGGTCGAGGAGCCGGGCAAGGGGGATGACACGCGCGGCTGGCCGCCCTTCGCGGGGGGCGAGGCGACGTATTTCCTCTCCGTGAACCGCAACAAGAAGAGCCTGACCCTCAACATGAAGGCGCCCGACGGGCAGGCCATACTGAGAAAGCTCGTGGCCAAGGCCGACGTGGTGCTCGAGAATTTCCGGCCCGGCACCATGGAGCGGCTGGGCTTCGGCTTCGCGGCGCTCCGCAAGCTGAACCCCCGCCTGATCTACTGCGCCATCTCGGGCTTCGGCGAGAGCGGCCCCGAGGCCTTGCGCCCGGGCTATGACCTCATCGTCCAGGGCGAGTCAGGCGTGATGGACCTCACCGGCTTCGCCGACGGCCCGCCCGTCAAGGTGGGCAACTCCGTGGCTGATCTCGTCTCCGGTATGGCGGCCGCCCATGGCGTGACCCTCGCGCTTCTTTCGCGCGCCCGTACCGGCAAGGGCCAGAAGGTCGAGATCGGCATGCTGGATGTCATGGCCTCGCTCCTGACCTATCAGGCGGGGCTCTACTGGAATGCCGGGGGCCGGCCTGCGCGTCGCGGCAACCAGCATCCCTCGATCGTGCCCTACGAGGTGTTCCAGTCGCAGGACGCCTACCTGACGCTGGGCGTGGCCAACAACTCCCTCTTCGAGCGCATGTGCCGCGCCATCGGCCGGGAAGAGCTCGCGAAGGACCCGCGCTTCGATTCCGAGACCAATCGCGTGACCAATCGCGAGACGCTCGTCCCGCTCCTGAATTCGATCTTCTCGACGCGCCCGGCCTCCGACTGGCTCGAGCGCCTCGACGAAGCGGGCGTGCCCGCGGGCCGGATCAAGACCGTGGCCGAGGTCTGCGACAGCGAGCATCTTCGCGCGCGCGGCATGTTCGTCCAGCTCCAGCATCCGAAGGCCGGGGCCGTCACCGCCATGGGCGTGCCCATCCGCCTCTGGGACACGCCGGGGTCCGCGCAAGCTCCCGCGCCCCTCCTTGGCCAGCACACCGACGAGATCCTGACCGGCCTCCTCGGCATCCCCAAGGCCAAGGTCGACCAGCTCCGCGCCGACAGCGTGGTCTAGGTTTAGACTCCCGCCGTAGCAGGTTGTTCCCGGCGCGCCCACCACGTCGAGATGGAGGTTACCCGTGCCCCAGACTCCGCACGTCGAGAAGCACTTCACCGCCTCGGAGACGATTCGGGACATCGTGATCGGCATGTCCGACGGGCTGACCGTGCCCTTCGCCCTTGCCGCGGGTCTGTCCGGGGCGGTGGAGTCGACCCGGGTCATCATCACGGCCGGCTCGGCGGAGATCGCCGCGGGCGCGATTGCCATGGGCCTGGGCGGCTACCTCGCGGCGAGGACCGACGCCGAGCACTACGCCTCCGAAGAGGCGCGCGAGAGACGCGAGACGGTCGAGATGCCGGACGAGGAGACGGAGGAGGTCGCGCAGATCTTCCGGACCTATGGCTTGCCCGAAGCGATGGCGACCCGGGTCGCGCATGCGATTCGACGGGACCGGAGGCGCTGGGTGGACTTCATGATGAGGTTCGAGCTCGGGCTCGAGCGGCCCGATCCTCGGCGGGCTAGGGTCAGCGCCCTCACCATCGGTCTGTCCTACGTGGTGGGCGGCCTCGTCCCCCTCTCGCCCTACTTCTTCACCAGGTCTCCCTCGACGGGCCTCGTCGCGTCCATCGCGGTCACCCTGCTGGCACTCCTGGTCTTCGGCTACATCAAAGGCACCTTCACGGTGCGCCGGCCTCTGCGGAGCGCCTGGCAGACGGTCGTGGTCGGCGGGCTCGCCGCCGCCGCCGCCTTCGCCATCGCCAAGTTCATCGCCTGACCGATCAGCTGCCGACCACCTGCTTCTCGTGGAGGGCGCTCAGGATCTCGTCGATGCCCGAGGAGGCCCAGAGGTCGAAGAAGGGCGAGGCCTGCAGGGCCGCGAACTCGCCCCGGTCGCGCTCCTTGGCCTGGGCCTCGCTCTCCCCAGGGCGCGCCGCCTGCATGTGGCCGCGCACGCGGTCCTTGTGGTAGATGGCCGGGTACTCGAAGTAGCGGTGGAGCTCCCGGAAGTCCCTGGTGTAGATGGCCACCACGGGGAGGGAGGCCCACTCGCCGCCGTTCTTCTTGTTCATGAACTCGAGCATGAGGTCGTGATTGCCGTCCGGGTAGGCGGCGGGATCCGGGCGCCGCGTGCCCAGGATCTTCTTGCCGTCGCGGTTGAAGATGCGGAACTCGAGCCCGCCCGCCTCCGCCAGCCGGGCCAGGATGGGCATGTCGCGGCGACAGTCCGACGACCAGTCCTCGGAGATCGCGAGGATCTTGGCGGGCCCGTTGGGCTGCGCGGCCAGCCACTTGATGGCCGCGGCCTGGTGATCGCTGAGACGCGCCCGGGCATAGCGCTCGCGAAAGACGCCGCTATTGTCCTTGCGCGGAACGCCGATCGAGCCGGCATCGGGAAAATACCCACCCCACGCCTCGCGGGCGAGGTTCTCCGGCGTGCCGACAAACTTCACGTACTCGTCGAAGGTCATGCCCTGGGCGAAGCGCTCGGGGGTGACCGCGCTCTTAGACACGCACGCCTCCCTTGGCGGAGGCCAAGACCTCCGCGGCCTGCTTCTCGACCACCGTGCCCTTGAAGAAGTCGGGATTGACCTCGCCCCAGAAGCGCACGGCATTGCTGAACATGAAGTCGCGGAAATCCTCGTCGTTGAGCAGCCCGTGCTCGACCAGCTCGTAGGCCTCGGGGACGACGTCGGTCATGTCCGGCACGTCGAAGTGCCCGATGTCCGAGCTGAAGATCGCGTTGAGCCGGGCGCCCATCGGGTTCGCGCTCTTGTTGAAGGCCCATCCATTGACGGGGTCGTCGGCCTCGCAGCCGAAATAGAAGCGCGGGACGAACAGCTCGCGGATGTCTTGTTTCTTCTCGATCTTGCAGCGGAAGTAGTCGTCGAGATCCTCGATGCCGCCCGTCATGGTGGAGTTGGAGTCCCCCTCCAGCCCCTCGCCGCGGCGCACCGCCTCCACGAGCTCCGCGCGGCCGTACTTCTGCGCGTACTGCAGCAGAGCGGCGCGGTCGAGCTTGCTCGGATTCGTGCTCTCGATGGCCTGGCGGTTGCGCTTCTCCCAGTGGCCGACCAGATCCGCGTAGAGCATGCAGGCCCAGCCGACCCCACCCTCGAGGAAGGCGAAGTTCAGATCCGGGAAGCGTCGGGTCACCCCGCCGAAGAAGAGCGCCTTGCAGACGGCATGGCCGGCAGAGGCGAAGTGGCCGATGTGGTTGTAGCAGAAGTTCGACGGTGAGTTGCGCAGGAGGATGGAGCGCGCGCCGTTGTGGAAGCTGGGCGCGATCTTGAGCTCGCGGCACTTGGCCCACACGGGATCGTAGTCGTGGTCGCTGTCGATGCCGACCACGTCGTACCACTCGATGAGCTTCGCGGCGTCGGGCTTCTCCTCGAGGAGGGCCGGGATGGGCCGGCGCATGAGGCCGCCGACCATGATCACCTTGTAGCCGAGCTGCTTGGTGGCGAACTCGATCTCCTCGATCGCTTCCTCCGGCGTGTACATGGGGATGATGGCGGCGGGAATCACGCGATCCTCGAGCCCGCGGAACTGGTCGGCCGCGAACACGTTGTAGGCGCGGCAGATGGCCCGGCGCAGCCGGGTGTCCTGCATGCGGTGGTAGCCGAGCCCCGCCGTGGGGTAGACGACGCAGAAGTCGATGCCGAGATCGTCCAGGCGCTCGTACATGAGACGCGGCAGCATAGCGGTGGCCCGGTCGAGCACGTTCTCGCAGGGCGAGGACCAGAAGGCCTCCTGTCCGACCCGGCGCCGGCGACGCTCGGCCAGCGTCATCTTGAGGGAGCTGGGGACCCGCTGGCTGGCGATGTCGTAGGCTTCGGCCGCCGCCTCCCCTCCGATGCGCCGGAACTCCTCCCGCATGACCGGGGCGTACTCGATCCAGTGCCCATCGGCGTCGATGATGGGGTGGCTGAGACGGGAGTGGAGCTTCCGGGCCTCCGTGTGACCGTTAGTCTGCATGGCCGAGCCTCCCAGGAGAGCGGGTTGAGTGATGAGGTGAGGGGATGATACCCGACCCGGGCGCCGAGCGCGACGGGATCGATGGGCCGCCCCGGCGACAATCTCGGCCGAGCGCCGAGCCGTCGATCTGGACTACGATAGCGGACCGGAGGTGTCATGAGACCCTTGCTCGTTCGCTCTGCGATCATCACGTTGGCCGTCCTGCTGCTGCTCCCCCTCTTCGCGGGGCCCGCCACGGCCGCTCCCGAGGGCACGCTCACCTGGGGAGTCCACGTCACCCTGGCTGCGCGCTGGCTCGACCCCAGCGACACCGAGGCGTTCATCACGCCCTTCCTGGTGCTGTACGCCATCCACGACGCCCTCGTGAAGCCGATGCCGGCCGGGGACAACACGCCGAGCCTGGCCGAGTCGTGGACGGCATCGAAGGACGGGCTGAGCTATGAGTTCCTCCTGCGCAAGAGCGCCAAGTTCCACAACGGCGATCCCGTGACGGCCGAGGACGTCAAGTTCTCGTTCGACCGTTACAAGGGCGCGGGCGCCACGCTGCTGAAAGAAAAGGTGAAGGATGTGCAGGTGCTGGCCCCGAACCGCGTGCGCTTCGTCCTCAAGGAGCCGTGGCCCGACTTCATGACGTTCTATGGCACCTCGGCCACCGGGGCGGCATGGATCGTGCCCAAGAAGTACGTCGAGAAAGTGGGCGACGACGGCTTCAAGAAGGCGCCGATCGGGGCCGGGCCCTACAAGGTGGTGAGCTTCAACCCGGGCATCGAGCTGGTCATGGAAGCGTACGAGGGTTATTGGCGAAAGGTCCCCAACGTCAAGCGGCTGGTCTTCCGCAGCATGGGCGACGAGACGACCCGCGCCGCCTCTCTCAAGGCGGGCGAGGTGGACATCGTCTATCTCCTGAGCGGGCCGGTGGCCCAGGAGATAAAGCGGACACCGGGGCTCAAGCTGGCCGCGGCCATGCCGCCCGGCGTCGCTTTCCTCGACTTGCCGGAGCAGTGGGACCCGAAATCTCCGTGGCATGACCGGCGCGTGCGGCTCGCGGCCAGCCACGCCCTTGACCGGAATGCCCTGAACCAGGCCGAGACGCTCGGCTTCTCACATCCGACGGGCGGGCTCATCCCACGGAGTCTCGAATTCGCGCGGCCCTATGAGCCGCCCGCCCACGACCCGGCCCGGGCCAAAAAGCTGCTCGCCGAGGCCGGTTATCCGAACGGATTCGACGCCGGCGAGCTGACGCCGTTTCCCCCGTTCTTCTCGCTGGCCGAGGCGATCGGCAACTACCTCCAGGCGGTGGGCATCCGCACGCGTCTCCGCACGATGGAACGTGCCGCCTTTCTCACCGCGTGGCGCGAGCACAAGATCAAGGGCGTGATCATGGGCTTGGGGGCGCCCGCGGGCAACGCGGCGACGCGCATCGAGGTCTACGTCACCAGGAGCGGGATCTATTCCTCCGGCGTAGTGCCGGAGATCGAGGATCTCTACCAGCGCCAGGCACGGGAGCTGGACCGCAAGAAGCGCGAGGCCCTCGTCCACCAGATCCAGCAGATCATGCACGACCGCGTGCTGCACGTGCCCATCTACGAGCTGGCCTTCCTCTGGGGCATCGGTCCGCGCGTGGAGGAGGCCTGCGTCGACCACATCAAGGGCTTCGCCTACTCCGCCCCCTATGAAGACCTGAAGCTCAAGGCGGGGCGATAGGAATCTAGGTGACCGCCACTCCGGACGGGTTCTGGACCCGTATACGATAACTCACATTGACGGAATGGAGCCCCGCGGGTAGCGTGTTGGCGATGGCGATTTCTCCCACGCGTACGCGCCGCTGGACCCGGCGGGAATACGAGCGCCTCATTGAGGTCGGCGTGTTCCGGCCTGGCGAGCGCCTCGAGCTGCTGGCCGGGCATCTGGTCGTTAGCGAGCCGCAGGGAAGCCTCCACGCCACGGCAATTGGGCTTGTCGAGGATGCCCTGCGCGCATGCTTTGGATCGGGCTGGCACGTGCGCGTGCAGATGCCGATCGCCCTTGACGACGAATCCGAGCCGGAGCCCGACGTTGCGGTGGTGCCTGGAGGACGGCGGGACTACGAGCTGGCTCATCCAGAGCGGCCCGCGCTGCTCGTCGAGGTCTCCGAGTCCTCGCTCGCTGATGACCGCGGCGCCAAAGCCGCTCTCTATGCTCGGGCCGGGGTGCCGGAGTACTGGATCGTCAACCTCGTGGGCCGTTCCCTGGAGGTACGTCGCGAGCCGCTGCAGACGGCAAACGCACCTCTCGGCTGGAGCTACAAGGTGGTGATGGTTCTGGAGCCCGGCGCGTCAGTCAGTCCACTGGCGTGTCCGACAGCGCGGATCCAGATCGTCGATCTTCTCCCGCACGCGCGATACTCGCGCTAGGGGACTCGGAGGGGGGCTTCGCCCCCTTCCGAACCTCCCCCGAAGGGCTGCGCCGGCAAAGCCGACGCTCGAAGCGGACCAGCAATTGCGCACCGGCTGCTTCAACCGTCTGCGGCCGACTCCTCCGACAGGCTCCTAGCCTGCGTCCTTTCAGCATCCCGTGGCGCCGAGCTACGCCTGACTGAGCTGTTGCCGCAAGTAGTCTCCGATCTCCATCGTGCACGCCAGGCCCTGCGGGATTGCCTTGGTGAGCGAGACGAACGCGTGAATCTGGCCGGGATACTCGTGGTAGACCACGTCCACTCCGGCGGCGCGTAGCCGGTCGGCATACGCGAGCCCTTCGTCGCGAAGCGGATCGAAACCCGCGGTGATGACGAGAGTGGGCGGCTGTCCCGCCAGGTCGCTCGCGCGGAGCGGCGCCGCCCTTCGATCCTCGCGGTCCGCCTCTCCCCGCAGGTACTGCTCCATGTACCACAAGATGCGCTCGCGCGGGATGACGTGCGCGTCCTCCAGCTCGCGATGCGATGGCGTATCGAGGCCGCAGTCGACGGCGGGATAGATCAGGGCCTGGCAGGTGGGGATGGGGAGGCCCGCGCGGGCCGATAGTTGCGAGACGACCGCGGAGAGGTTGCCCCCCGCAGAGTCGCCGGCCAGGCTGACGCGGGCGGGGTCGCCGCCAAGCTCTCCCGCGTGAGCACGGAGCCAGCGGTAGGCTGCCAGGCAGTCCTCCACGGCGGCGGGGAACTTGTGCTCCGGGGCCAGGCGGTAGTCGACGGCCACCACGAGGGCGCCGGAGCGCAGGGCGAGCCGCGCGCAGAGTCCATGATGCGTTTCCAGGTCGCCCTGCACCCAGCCGCCGCCATGGAAGTACGCGACCACCGGACGGAGAGAGGTCGACGCCGCGGCCGGGTCGTAGACTCGGGCACCGATGGCGCCGGCCGGTCCGGGAATGTGGATGTCCTCGATTCGGGACAGAGCGGGCGCCGGCTCGTCCATCAGACCCACCATGGTCCGGAGCTGCTGGCGCAGCTCGGGCAGGGGGGGATAGTAGCCCGGCACACGGATCGACTTGACGAACTCGCCGACGATCTGGGCCTTCGGGTCCATCGTGCGACCGCCCCGACTGATTCGATGGCCGTCCAGGAACCGAAGCGCCTCTTCGTCGTTCATGGCCGTATGCTTCAGCTCGAGCACGGGGACCGTTTGCCTGTCGCTCATCGCTCGCTCGCCCTCACGCTTTCTGCGCGGGGGCGGCCGCGCTCGCCTCGAGCCGGGCCCGCAGCCGCTCGCGCAGCTTGGCCACGACGTGCGGAGGGGCCGTCTCCGGCGAGCCCGCCGAGAACGGCGGCTGCGGATCGTACTCGATGCCTAGCTGGATGCTCTGGGCCACCTCGTCGCCCGCGATGCGCGCGGCCAGGGTCAGGGCCATGTCGATGCCCGACGAGACCCCCGCCGCGGTGATGATCTTGCCCTGCACGACGACCCGCTTCAGCGTCGGTCGCGCGCCCAGCTCGCGGAGGGTGTCGAGGGCCGCCCAGTGCGTGGTCGCCTCCAGCCCCTTGAGAAGGCCGGCGGCGCCGAGCAGGAGCGAGCCGGTGCAGGTCGAGGTCGTCCACTGGCTGGTCGTATGCGCCTCGCGGATCCAGTCCAGCAGGGGATTGGGCGTCATGAGCGCGCGCGTGCCGAAGCCGCCCGGCACCATGATGATCTCCGGATGAGGCACGGCCGAGAGGGGCTCGTCAGCCACCAGCGTGACCTGCTTCGTGTCGGTGCGGTACGGGCCGGCCGTGATTCCGACGAAGCGCACGCGGGCGCCGGGAAGGCGCGAGAGCACCTCGTAGGGACCAATGGCATCCAGAGCGGTGAAGCCGTCGAAGAGCGGGATGGCGATGTCCATGGGGGTCTCCTTGGCCTCGTCTCACGAGGTGCCATGCCGAAGCATGCCGCGAACGGGCCGCGGCCGCAATGCCGTTGATACGGCAAATCCCGCCACGTTCTCGCCCAGGCCCGATCCCATCACCCCGCTGGACGCCTGTGGCATCATGAGCTCGTGAGAGCAGGGCGCGGTCGGGTGATTCGAAGCGGCCTCGAGGAGGAGGGTGAACGATGACGGGAAAGCTCGAGAAAAGGGTCGCGGTCATCACCGCCGCGGGCTCCGGGATCGGCGCGGCGACGGCGCGACGCTTCGCGAAGGAAGGGGCGCGCATCGTCATCGGCGATCTGAGCGGCAAGCGCGCCGAGGCGGTGGCGGAAGAGATCCAGTCGACGGGCGCGCGCGTCGAGTGGCTCAAGATGGACGCCGCCGACCCCGACGGCGCGCAGGCCCTTGTCTGGCGCGCCCTCGACGCCTTCGGACAGATCGACGTGATGGTCAACAATGCCGGGTACGCCGAGGTGGCCCCGCTCGAGGAGATCACCCTCGAGAGCTGGAACCGCGTGCTCGCGGTGACCCTGACCGGCACCTTCCTCGGGATGAAATACTGCCTGCCCGTGATGCGTCGGCAGGGCGGGGGAGCCATCGTCAATACCGCCTCGATCTCCGGCACGGCGGGCGACTACGGCCTCTCCTCCTACAATGCGGCCAAGGCAGGGGTGATCAATCTCACGCGCTCGGCGGCCATCGAGAACGCAAAATACGGGATCCGCGTGAACTGCGTGTGCCCGGGGACGATCGACACGCGGGCGCCCCAACTCCTGGGCGGCGACCGCGCGGACGAGATCCGTCGCGAGCAGGCCGCGGCGAATCCCGTGGCCCGCATGGGGCAGGCCGACGAGATCGCCAACGCCATCTTCTTCCTGGCCTCCGACGAGTCCTCCTTTATCACGGGCGCCGCCATCACCGCCGACGGCGGCCTGACCGCTCATACCGGCCTGCCACCCTTTCGCCGCCTCACGCGCAACGCCTAAGCCGAGGTTCCCCCTCACTAACTCAGCACTCGCCTCGTCGCTCGAAGCGAGCGTCTCGGCTCGAAGGGCGGCCCTCTCCCCCAGTGGGGGAGAGGGATGAGAACAATCCCGCGTTCTTTCTGAATCCCTCCCTCACTGGGGGAGAGGAGATGAGAACAATCCCGTGCTCTTTCTGAATCCTTCTCTGCGGAGGAGAGGGATGAGAACAATTCCGTGCTCTTTCTGAACCCTTCCCCCGCGCGGGAGAGGGATTGAAACAATACAGGTGCTCTTTCGGAATCCCTCTCCCCTACCGGGGGAGAGGGCAGGGTGAGGAGGCGAGTCCTTTACGTCAGCTCAGGGGCACGATGGCCGAGAGCCGCGGCTCGTTGCCGACGACCCGCGTGACGTGCCCTTGGCCCGTCAGGTCCTCGGCCAGTATGACGTCGCCAGGTCCCACGCGAGCGACGGTGCCGTCGCCCACTTCGATCTCCGCGGCCCCCGACAACGTGATCGAGTATTGCCGCCGGGGAGCGCAGTGCCATTCGAGCACGTAGCCCGGCGGGAACACCCGGAAGGCGATGCCCGATGCCGATTCCATCGGGGTGCCCTGGCCGTACGAGCCCTCGGCGTCCTTGAAAGGCTCGAGCGCCATGGGCGCCTCCTCGATGTGGGACTTCCCATCCGTCCCGCTGTAGACCCGCCAGATCTTCGGCATCGTCTCCTCCTCTCGCGTTCGTTCCCGCTCGCCCGTGCTCAGATCTCCGCGAGGTCGACGAGCAGCGCGGCGTGATCGCTCAGCGCGCTCCGCCGCCCGCGGCTCGCGGCGCCGCCCCACACGTAGGCGGCCTCCTTCAGGCGCGCGACGAGCGCCGCGTTGACGAAGGCCTGGTCGATCCGGAAGCCGTTCCCCCCGTTGGGCGAATACCACGTATAGGCGCGCGTCTCCGTCTGGAGATGCCGGTACGCATCGCGCCAGCCACAGGCGCCGAGCGCGTCGATCCAGCTTTCCTCGCGCAGGCTGAACGCGGGCACTTCCTCGTCGATCATCCGCCGCCCGGAGTTCGTGTCGCCCACGAAGAGAGCGGGGCCCCGTCGCCACCGGCGGGCGCAGGCGAGGACGGCGTCGAGGAACGGGTACTTCCGGCCCGTGACGCGGTTCGGGACGTGCATGGCGCCCAGGACCAGGGGCACCGGCGTTTGAACGGCCGTCACGAGCCAGCGCGCCGGCTCGGACGGCTGCGCGGGCAGATGGAGCCGGCGCAGCGGCCAGCGCGCGGCGACGAGCAGCGCGTTGCGCCCAGGCTGGCCCGGGTCGGCCGTGGTGAGCTGGTTGGTGAGGCCGCCGGCGGCCAGAGTGGCCGCGAGGGCCAAACTGGGCGGCGTGGCGCGGAACTCGGAGAGCGCCACCACGTCCGGATTCCAGCGCGCGAGCTGCCGCGCGATGCGGCCGACGCGCCCGCCGCCTCCGGCCCGGATGTTCCACGCCACGATCCGCATTGGGTATGCCGCGAAGAGAATAGCACCGGACGATGGCCGAGGTGCTCGGCCGGGAAGGACCGCTGAAGATTCACGGACCAGCATCTTGACACGGGCGCGATGCTCGGCAAGAGTGGTGCCATGACCCATCGCGGACTGACCTTCGGCATCTTCCTCGCACCGTTCCACCGCGTCGGCGAGAACCCGACGCTGGCCATCGCGCGCGACATGGAGCTCCTCGAGTGGCTCGATCACCTGGGCTATGACGAGGCATGGATCGGCGAGCATCACTCGGCGGGCTGGGAGCTCATCGCCTCCCCGGAGCTCGTGATCGCCGCCGCGGCCGAGCGCACGCGGCACATCATGCTGGGCTCGGGCGTCACCAGCCTGCCGTATCACAATCCGCTGCTCGTGGCCCAGCGCTTCGTGCAGCTCGACCACATGACGCGCGGCCGCGCCATGCTGGGCTGCGGCCCGGGCGCGCTGGTCTCCGATGCCTACATGCTGGGCATCGAGCCGGTGACGCAGCGGCAGCGAATGGACGAGTCCCTCGGCGTGATCATGGCCTTGCTCCGCTGCGATGAGCCCGTGACCCTGAAGACCGACTGGTTCGATCTTCGAGAGGCGCGGCTGCACCTGGCGCCGTACTCCGATCCGCACTTTCCCATCGCGATCGCCAGCACCATCACGCCCTTCGGCGTGCAGACCGCGGGCAAGTACGGCGTGGGTGTGCTGTCGCTCGCGGCGGGCCTGCCCGGAGGGCCGGAGGCGCTGGCCGGCCAGTGGCGCCTGGCCGAGGAGGCGGCGGCGGCCAACGGAAAGACCATGGACCGGCGCCAGTGGAAACTGGTCACCAACGTGCACGTGGCCGAGGACGATGAGCTGGCCCTGCGCCAGGTGCACGCGGGCGAGCGCCATGAGACGGTCACGTATTTCGAGGAGACGCTCGGCCGGCCGCCCGGGCGTTCCGACGATCCGCTCCGCGAGGGGGTCAAGATGGGCACCACGCTCGTGGGCTCGCCCGACACGGTGTCCAAAGGTATCGAGCGCCTGCTCGGCCTGAGCGATGGCGGCTTCGGCGGGCTGCTCTTCCGCGCCCACGAGTGGGC
>DASYTI010000119.1 GCA_036002485.1 Candidatus Methylomirabilota bacterium
GCGTCGAAGCCATTGGGATAGCCGGCCTCGGCCAGGAGCTGGCGTGAGCGCTTCGGATCGTGGGCATAGCGAGGCGGATCCCAGTAGTATTCGAGGCTGTGCGGGACGAAGCTCGACGAGAGCTTGCCCAGCCCCAGATAGCCCGCCTTGTTGATCGCGTCCCGGTCGATGGCGAGATTGGCGGCCAGGCGCACCCGGCGATCGTGCCACGGCGACTTGGGATCGCTCTGGTCGGCGAAGACGAGCCATAGGGACACGGGAATCTTGGCCGCCTTGAGGGTGAGCTCGGGATTGCGTCGGACCTCTTCGGCCAGCGGCCCCGTGAGCCCGTAGGCGACGTCGACCTCGCCGCGCTTGAGGGCGGCCAGGCGCGTGCTGTCGTCGGGGATGACCTTGAAGACGAGCGTCTTGATGGCGGGGGCCTTGCGCCAGTACCCATCGAAGGCCTCCAGCGTGAGCTCTACTCCAGGCTTGAAGGAGACGAAGCGGTAGGGTCCGGCCCCGATGGGCGCCCGCTTGTATCCTTCGTCCCCCACGCGCTCCACGTATTTCTTGGGGACGACCCAGGCGGCGCCGGTGGCGGGCGTTCCGAAGAAGGTCATGAAATCCGGCCAGGGCTGCTTGAGACGGAAGCGCACGCGACCCGGGCCCACGATCTCCACGGCGGCCACCTTGGCCTTGAGCACGGTGGCGCTGGCCCCACGGTAGCGCTCGAAGGAGAACTTGACGTCCTCGGCCGTCACGGGCTCGCCGTCGTGGAACTTGATGCCCTTGCGCAGCACGAATTCGTAGCTGAGTCCATCCGGGCTCTGCGACCACGACTGGGCGAGGGCCGCGCCCATGCGCTGGCCCGGCAGCGGCCGCACGAGGGCATCGTGGACCGCGTAGTGGACCATGAGCGGCAAGGCCGTGCCCGTGGCATCCGCGGGATCGAAAAAGGCGGGGGTGAGCGATACATGAACGCCCCAGGTCATGGTGCCCTCGGCGGCCGAGGACGAAGCCGGGGCACCCCATGTGGCGAGAACCAGCGCCATCGACGCGGCCACGCATCGGGGCAAGACCGACATCATTCTCATCGCTCGAGGGCCCAGGGAATCCTCGCCGCCATGTGTTCTCCTTCGTGGGATGTCCTGGATGACGCGGGCTGGCTCAGGCCGCGTCGGGATCGATGCCGTGCTCCTTCAGCTTCTTGCGGAGCGTGTTGCGGTTGATGCCGAGGAGCTGGGCGGCGCGCACCTGATTGCCCTTGGTCTCACGCATGACGGCGCGAAGGAGGGGCTTCTCGACCAGCCCCACCATGAGGCTGTGCAGGTTGGCCGAGGTGTGGCCGCGGAGCCCGCGCACGCACTCGATCATCTTCTTCTCGATGATCTCTTCCAGCGAGGCGTCTGCCTCCACCCCCGCGGCCGCCGAGACGGGCCCGATGGGGAGATGCTCGGGCACGATCACCCCGCCCGAGGCCATGACCATGGCGCGCTGGATCACGTTCTCGAGCTCGCGGACATTGCCGGGCCACTCGTAACCCGCCAGGCGATCCATGGCCTCGGGCGCGATGACCCGCTCGCCCAGCGCCTCGGCGTACTTCGAGAGGAAGTGCTCGACGAGCAGGGGAATATCGCCGCGCCGCTCGCGCAGCGAGGGCAGGGACAGGCTCACCACGTTCAACCGGTAAAAGAGATCCTCCCGGAAGCGGCCCGTCTTCATCATCGCTTCGAGATCGCGGTGAGTGGCCGCGAGCACCCGCACGTCCATGCGGATGAGCTCGTGGCCGCCTACCCGCTCGAAGGCCCGCTCCTGGAGCGCCCGCAAGAGCTTGACCTGCAGCTCGGGCGGCATGTCGCCGATCTCGTCGAAGAAGACGCTGCCGCCGTGGGCCAGCTCGAGCTTGCCGAGCCGGCGCTCCTTGGCGTCGGTGAAGGCGCCTTTCTCGTGGCCGAAGAGCTCGGACTCGAGGAGCGTGGCGGGAATGGCCGCGGCCGAGATGCCCACGAAGGGACGGCCGGCGCGGCGGCTGTAGTGGTGCAGGGCCCGCGCCACCACCTCCTTGCCCGTCCCCGACTCGCCCCGGAGCAGCACGCTGACGTCGCTCGCCGCCACGCGCCCGATGGTCTTGTAGACCTCCTGCATGGTCGGGTGCCGACCGACGAGCGCCCCGAACTCCCAGACCTCCTTGAGCCCTGTCTTGAGCGAGATCACCTCCTGGGAGAGCCGTCGCGCCGTCAGCGCGCGCTCGGCCAGCAAGAGCGCCTCGTCGAGGTCGAAGGGCTTGGCCAGATAGTCGTAGGCGCCCTGCTGCATCGCCTGGATGGCCGTCTCCACGGTGCCGTGGGCGGTCATGATCACGACCTGGGCATCGGGGCGCTTCCCGCGGATGCGCCCCAGCAGGGTCAGGCCGTCGATGCCCGGCATACGGATGTCCAGGAGGATCAGGTCGAAAGGCTGAGCCTCGGCTTCCCGGAGGGCGCTGGTACCGTCCTTGACGGCCGTAACCTGGTAGCCGGCGCCGCGGAATCCCTTCTCGAGGACCCAGCGGAGCCCGTCTTCGTCGTCGGCGATGAGGATGCGTCCGTCTGCCATGCTGATTCCCTTAGGTTCGCTCACCTCGGACGGCGGGGCGCTTTACGATAGCTCGCCTCGCACGCGGGGGCCCCAGCCCCCGGCCGTGCTATGGCTCGCAATTCGCCCGCGACGTCCTCCGGCTCGGATTTCCATCTTTCGCTCGCCTCGGACGGCGGGGCCCCAGCCCCGCGACGTCCTCCGGCTCGCCCTGGATTATCTCGCGATGGGCAGGAAGCAGGACATGGCCGTCCCCTTCCCCGGCTCGCTCGTGACCTGCATGGCTCCCCGGTGCTCGTCGACGATGCGGTGGCAAAGGGCCAGACCCAGTCCCAGGCCTCGCTCCTTGGTCGTGAAGAAGGGCGTGAAGAGCTTGGCCCGCGTCGCCTCGGAAATGCCCGCCCCCTCGTCGGCGATCTGGATCTCGGCCATGCTGCGCTGGCCCTGGCCGAGATCCACCTTGGCGAAGAGCGGGTTCATGCTCAGCCGCGTGACGAGCGTCAATCGGCCGCCCCCGGGCATGGCCTCGATGGCATTGCGCACGAGGTTGTGGAAGACCTGCATGATCCGGTCCTCGTCGGCCAGGATGGGCGGCAGGCTCGGGTCATAGCGCCGCACGAAGGTGATGCGGCGAGAGGCAGCTTCTCCTTCCAGGAGCAGGGCCACGCGCTCGATGAGCTGATGGACGTTCAGGGGCACGGGGCGTAACGTGACGGGGCGCCCGACGTCCAGCAGCATCTCGATGATGCTGTTGACCCGGGTCACCTCTTTCAGCAGGACGGCGGTGTACTCGCCCCACCGGGCCTCGTCTCCGAGCTCGCGCTGCATGAGCTGCACGGCACCCCGAATGGCCGAGAGGGGATTGCGGATCTCGTGGGCGAGGCCCATGGCCATCTGCCCTGCCGCGGCCAGGGTCTCCCCGCGGCGCACCTCGGCCTCGAGCTGGCGCAGGCGCGAGATGTCACGCACCACGGCCACGGCTGAGGTCACCGCTCCGCTGCGACCAGCGAGCGGCGCCGTGACCACGCTCACGTGCACGGGGCGGCCATCGAGACCCTCGACCACGGCGGAGGACTCGGAGCGGCTCTCGCCGGTGGACAGCGTATCGGTCAAATGGCGGACAAGGGACGTCTCGGGCGAGAAGACCTCCTTGAGGGTGCGACCGAGCACGCGCCGAGCGGAGCGGCCCAGCAAGTCCTCGGCGGCCGGATTCCACAGAATGACGCGCAGCTCCGTGTCCACGCCCACGAGGGCGTCCGGCAGGCCGCTCACCAACCCTTCGTAGTCGAGCGGATGGGCCATCATCACGCGAGGGCCAGGTCGGGAACGGCGTTCATGGTCAGCGGCGCGCGCTCACCCGCCTCGAGCCGGTCGTGGCCGGCGGCCGCGATCATGGCGGCATTGTCGGTGCAGAGCGGCCGGGAAGGGACGAAGAGCTCCCAGCCCCGCTCGCCGCACTCGTCCTCGAGCGCCTCGCGCAGCGCGGTATTGGCGGCCACGCCGCCCGTGAGGACGATCCGACGGACCCCGAGCCCCTGCCCCGCGCGCACCGTCTTGCGTACGAGCATCTTGACGACGGTGGCCTGAAAGGAGGCGGCAATGTCGGCGATCTGCGAGGGGGACAAGGGCCCGGCACGCCGCACGTGCAGCGACACCGCCGTCTTGATCCCGCTGAAGGAGAAGTCCGGCGCCCCGTCGGTCATCTGGGCGGTGGGGAGACGGAGGGCCGTCGCGTTTCCCTCGCGCGCGACGCGCTCGATGGCGGGACCGCCCGGATAGCCCAGGCCCAGGAGCTTGGCGACCTTGTCGAAAGCTTCCCCCGCGGCATCATCGCGCGTGCGGCCGATGCGCGCATAGCGCCGCGGCTCCCGGGCGAGATAGAGGGCGGTGTGGCCGCCCGAGACGACGAGAGCGAGGAAGGGGTAGTCGGGCACCTGCGCCTCGAGGAAGGCGGCGTAGATATGTCCTTCGAGGTGGTTGACCCCACATAGGGGGGCGCCGTGCACCCAGGCCAGCGCCTTGGCGGTCTGCACCCCGACGAGCAGCGAGCCCACGAGCCCGGGCCCCTGGGTCACGGCGATGCCGTCGAGGTCGCGCAGGGTCATGCCGGCGGCGGCGAGGGCCCGGCGAATCACGGGCACGATGACTTCGAGGTGTCGCCGGGAGGCGAGCTCCGGCACCACGCCGCCATAGGGCGCGTGGATGTCGTCCTGGGAGGCGACAACGCTCCCGAGCACTTTGCGCCCGCCGTCGAGCACGGCAGCCGCTGTCTCGTCGCAGGACGTCTCGATTCCCAGCACGATCATGATTTAGCTCTCGCCTCGCCGATCATTCACTCAGCCCTCACCTCGCGGCTTCGCCGCTCAGCTCGAACGGCCACGCCTGCGGATCCTACTCAGCTCTCGTCTCGCGCCGTCGGCGCTCAACTCGAACGGCGGGCATCGTCTCAGCTCGAAAGTCAACTACTTGTCGAAAGTCAACTAACCAGCCCTCGCCTCACCGCTCTCGTCGCCTGCGGCTCCTCGGCAGCGTTTCGGCTCGAACTACTTGGCTAGCTGCGAGACGGGCACGAGGCGGATGCCTCGCGCCTCCCAGCGCGGGACATACTCGCGCAGGAGACGCGCGGTGAGCGGATGCCCATGCGCGATCACGATGACCTCGCCGCGGCGCTCCGCCCACCAGGCCACCTCGTCCCAGCGCACCCGGTCACCGGCCTCTCCCGCCGTGTGGTCGACCATGATCTGTCGCCGCCCCGCGCGGATGCCACCGGCCTTGGCCTCGTCGTAGGCAACGGACAGGTTGCTCGTCAGCCCGTCCACCATGAAGAGCCGTCGGCCCGCCAGCACCTCCACCACCGTGCGCATGCGCGCGCGGTCCTCGGTCATCCGCGAGCCCATGTGGTTGGTGACGCCAACGGCGCCCGGCACGCTGGCCAGATGCGCCCCGACCTGACGCTGGAGCTCCTGCGGGCTCATGGCCATCAAGAGCGAGCCGGGCCCTGGATCGACCTCGGGATAGCGGTAGGGCTCCATGGGCAGGTCCAGGAGGACTTCCATCCCCGCCTGCGCCGCTTCCCGCGCCGTCCACTCCGAGAGCGGGAGGCCCGGCAGCACAGCCACGGTCAGGGGTCGCCGGAGATCACGGAGCGGATCGAAGACATCGCGGCGCGCGCCCAGGTCGTCCACGATGACGGCGACGCGCGGCGATCCGATCGCCGCGGGCGGGGCCGGCTGCGGAGCCGCGGCGCTCGAGGCCACCCGCCTCGGCTGAGGCCCCCGCGCCACCGACGGGACCGGCGGCGAGCTCCACGGAAGGCCGAAGAGGCTCGCTTCCCCTCGCCGCGCCTGCCACTGGTCGAGGCCGACCACGGCCACGAGCAGAACGACGATGAGCCCGGCGAGAGCCGTCCAGACTCGCGCCGGCATACGCCTCGCTAGCCAGCTCGGAGGGGGGCTCCGCCCCCCTTCCGAAGCCTCCCCCCGAACAGAGTGCGCCGGCGAAGCCGGCGCTCGAAGCGGAACATTCCTGTTCGCGAGGGCATGGGAACCTGGACAGACCGCTAGCGGACCGAGACCTGCGGCGTCGTGCCCGCCGGGCGCGTGGTCTTGTCCATGATCTTCATGGCCTTGAGCAGATCGACCGCGCGCTGCAGCTGGGGATCCCGCTTGAGCTGGTCCTGGAGCCGCGCCTGCTCGTCGACGATGGGCGGCGGCGCCTGCTCGCCCGCCGCGGGCTTGGGCATCTCCACGATGATGTCCGGCGTGATGCCCTTGCCGTGGATGGACCGGCCCTTGGGGGTGAAGTACTTGGCCGTGGTCAGCCTCAACCCCGAGCCATCGGAGAGCGGAATGATGGTCTGCACCGAGCCCTTGCCGAAGCTCTGCGTGCCCAGGACGACCGCGCGGCCCCAGTCCTGGAGGGCGCCGGCCACGATCTCAGAGGCCGAGGCACTGCCCTGGTTGACGAGAACGATGATGGGGAAGTCGCTCCAGATGCGCTTGCCCGCGGCCTGGAAGCGCATGTTCTGGTTGCGGACGCGGCCTTCCGTGTAGACGACGAGCTTGCCCGACTCCAGGAACTTCTCGGTCACCTCGACCGAGGAAGTCAGGAGTCCCCCCGGGTTGTTGCGGAGATCGAGGACGAGACCCTGGATCTTCTTGCCCTTGTTGTACTTCTCCAGAGCCCCCTCGACATCCTGGCCCGTCTTCTCCTGGAACTGGCGGAGGCGGATGTACTCGATGCCGGGCTCGAGCTCGCCGGTCTTGACGGACTGCACCTGGATCAGCTCGCGGGTGATCGAGTAGTCCTTGGGCTCGGTCAGGCCCTCGCGGACGATGCTGATGACGATCTTGCTCCCGGGCTTGCCGCGCATCCGCTTGACGGCATCGGAGAGCTGCATGTCCTTGGTCGACATGCCCTCGATCTTGACGATGCGGTCCCCGGGCAGGATGCCCGCGCGGAAGGCCGGCGTGCCCTCGATGGGCGCCACCACGGTCAGGATGTCATCCTTGAGGGTGATCTCGATGCCCAGGCCCCCGAACTGCCCCGTCGTCTCCACTCCCATCTCGCGGTACATGTCGGGATCCAGGAACGAGGAATGCGCATCGAGGCCACGCAGGGTGCCCTTGATCGCGCTGTAGACGAGGTCTTTGGGCGGCACTTCGTCGACGTACTGGCTCTGGATGATCGAGAGCACCTCGGTGAAGAGGCGGAGATTCTCGTAGGTGGCGGCCTGATCATTGCTCTTGCTGGCCACCCCGCCCCCCAGAGACAGGGTGAGCAGGAGCAAGAGGGCCGAGATCATCAACGCCTTCTTCACGTGACGCAAGGTGCTCATCGTGGTCTCCTTAGTCCCGCCGGTTCGAATCGCGCGACGGTCAGCCGCGCGGCTTCAGCCATTGAGCGGGGTCCTGGGGTCGCCCCTGGTAGCGCACCTCGAAATAGAGGCGCGGCCCCTGCAGCGAGCCCGTGTCCCCGACCGTCCCGATCACCTGCCCCTGCTTGATATCCTCGCCCTCGGCCACCTTCATGTCGGCCATGTGCGCGTACAGCGTGTAGTACTCGTTGCCGTGGTCGACGATCACGAGGTTGCCATAGCCTCGGAACCATCCCGTGTAGAGCACGTGGCCCGGGTACACGGCATGCACATTCGAGCCCTCGACGGCGTCGATGTCGATCCCGTTGCGGAACGTCTTCGTTCCGAATCGCGGATTGACCCGCGCGCCGTACTCCTCGACCACCCGGCCCTCGGCCGGCCAGGCCAGGCGTCCGCGCATCGCCCCCAACCCTACTCCCGGCGTGCTCTCGCCGGGTACGGCCTTTGGCGGTTTTACCGAGGGTGGCGGAATCCTGGCCACCCGACGCTTCTCCTGCAGGTCCTTGATGAAGGCCTCGAGGCGACGCGTCGCCTCGCTGAGCTCCCCCACCATGCGATCGTGATAGGCCCGTTCGTCCTTGACCCGGGCCAGGATGAGCCGCCGCTTGCCCGCCTCGCGGTCGGCCTCGGCGCGCTCCTCTTCCGCCTGGCCCCTGACCACGGAGAGCTCCCGGCGGCTCTGCTCCAGGCGGGCCTTCCGGTCGGCCAAACCTTCGGACGTAACACGATACTCTCGAATCATCCGCGCGTCCACCGTGGCGAGCGTGGTCAAGTGGCGCAGGCGGACGGACTGGGCGACGGGATCGGCGCCCGAGAGCAGGAGGGGCAGCGCGCCGCCCTGCGCCTGGATGCGATGCATGGCCCGGAGACGCTGGCCGAGGCCATCCTCCTGCCCCGCCCGCTGGACCTCGAGCCGCGCGATGTCGCGCTGAAGGTCGCCGATCTCGGCCTGGGCCCGCTTGACGCGCGCATCCAGGGCGGCCACCTGACGGCGCTTGTCCGTGAGACGCTTGTCGATGGCTTCGAGCTCGGTGAGGAGCGAGGCCTCGCGCTTGCGTGCGTCGGCGGCCTTGACGCGCTCCTCTTTGAGCCGCTTCTGGGTCTGCTGCAGCGTGCGCTCCTTCTCACCGAGGTCAGCGCCGTCCTTCTTCGGCTGCGCCCCTGCCGCGGAGGCCGCGGCCAGCAGCAACGCCGCGCCGATGAGACTCGCGCGCGCGAGACGCGTCATGCGGTCGCCCGGCCCCGGGCCAGGAGCCCGCCCAGGGCGCCCAGCCCTGCCCCCCCGGCGATGAGGAGCAGGATTTGCGGCAGCGAGAGGAACACGGCGCGCGCGAGACCCAGGGTCAGGTTCAGGAGCGGCTCGAGCCGCGGCGCGCCGATGGCATAGGCGATCTCGAGCAGAGCCAGGGCCACCACCGCGCCGAGGAGCCCCTGGACCATGCCCTGGAGCAGCTGGGGCAAGCGAATGACGGCCTCGCTCGCGCCCACCAGCCTCATGATCTCCGTTTCCGCGCGTCGCACGTGCAGGACGAGCGTGGTCGCGGTGGTCACGGTCAGGATGGCGGCCAGGGCCAGCACGGCCCCGACCCCGAGCCCCATGATCTCGAAGAGCCGCTGCCATCGGGCGAGACCCTCCACCCATTCGGCCCCGCCCTGGACGTCTTCGACCTCGGGCAAGGCGCTGAGGCGCGCCGTCAGCTCCCGTGTCGCCTCCGGCGTGGTCGCGTCCTCGTCCGGGGTGACCTCCATGGAGGCGGGGAGCGGATTGCGCGGCAGCTGCTCGAGCACGCCCGCTTGAGCCCCGAGGGACTGCCGCAGCGACTGGAGGGCCTGGCTCTTGGAGACATAACGCACGCGCTGGACGCCGGGCAGGCCTTCCACGCGACGGACGAGATCGCCCAGAGCGGAACCTGCCGGCTCTTCGCGGAGAAATATGACGACGCGGACGCGGTCGCGCCACTGGCTCACCGCCCGGCCGAGATTGAGCGAGAGGAGCCAGAAGCCGCCGAGGGCCGTCAGGGAGAGGGTGATGAGCAGGATGGCGCTGACGCCCACGCGGCCCGCCCGCCGCAAGTCCACGAAGGCCTCGCTGACGATGAAGCTGAGCACGGGCTAGCCCTCGTCTTTCAGGAGGACACCGGCGCCCAATTTGAGCGTGCGGCGCTTGAGCTGGGCGGCGAGGCGGGTCTGATGCGTGGCCAGGAGCACAGTGGTGCCGCGGCTGCCTATGTCCTTGATCAGGTCGAGGATCTCGGCCGCCATGGCCTCGTCGAGATTTCCCGTGGGCTCGTCCGCGAGAAGGAGAGCGGGCGACTTGACGATGGCCCGGGCCAGGGCCGCCCGCTGAGCCTCGCCCTGCGAGAGCTGCGCCGGATAAGCCTGCGCTCGTGAAGACAACCCCACGGCCTTGAGGGCCTGAAAGGCCTTCGGGGTGATCTCGCGTCGGGGCGTCCCGAGCACGCGGAGCACGAAGGCGATGTTCTCGAACACCGTCCGGCCGGAGAGGAGCTTGGCGTCCTGGAATACGATGCCGAGCGAGCGCCGGAGAAGGGGAACCTCCGAGCGGCGCAGGGTCCTGACGTCGAACCCGGCCACCTCGATCTCGCCCTCGGTGGCCCGCTCATCGGCATAGAGGAGGCGGAGGAGGGTGGTCTTGCCGGCCCCGCTCGCCCCGCTCAAGACGACGAACTCGCCCTTGTCGACGCTGAACGAGATGTCGTTCAGGGCGGGCAGCCTCATCGGCCCGCTTTCGAAGACTTTACAGACGTGGTGGAGCCGAATCATAGGCTCCGTCCATTCTATCTAACCCTTCAGACTTTCGGTAGTTTCTCGTCCAGCAGCGAGTTCACGACGGCAGGGCTGGCCTTGCCCGCCGTGGCCTTCATCACCTGCCCGACCAGGAAGCCGCGCGCCGCCTTCTTGCCGTTCTTCCAGTCCTCGACGACTTTGGGATGCTGGGCCAGAACCTGGTCGATCACGGCCGAGAGCTCGCCCGCGTCGGCCACCTGGGTCAGCCCCTCGCGGCTGACGATGGTGCGCGCGTCTTCCCCGGAGCGGTACATCTTCTCGAAGACGTCCTTGGCGATCCTGCCGCTGATGGTGCCGTCCTCGATGAGGGTGATGAGGCCGGCCAGATTCGCCGGAGGGATCGGACATCCCGCGAGGGCCCGCTCGTCGTCACCCGACAGCTCGCGGAGGAGCTCGTTGAGCACCCAGTTCGCGGCGGCCTTGGGCTTGCCGCACGCGCGCACGGTGGACTCGAAGTAGTCCGCGAGGGCCCGGCTACCCGTGAGGAGATCGGCGTCGTAGGCTCCGAGCCCATACACCTCCATGAAGCGCACACGCCGCGCCTCGGGCAGCTCGGGCAGCGTCGCGCGAACGCCCTCGATCCATGCCGGCTCGACGTCGAGGGGCGGCAGATCCGGCTCCGGGAAGTAGCGATAGTCGTGGGCGAACTCCTTCGAGCGCATGGAGACCGTCCGCGCCTTGTCCGGATCCCAGAGCCGCGTCTCCTGCACGATCCGCTCGCCCGTCTCGAGCGCGTGCGCCTGCCGCGTAATCTCGTACTCGAGGGCGTGCTGGACGTTCCGGAAGGAGTTCATGTTCTTGATCTCGACCTTGGTGCCATACTCCGTCGCGCCGCGCCGGCGCAAGGAGATATTCGCGTCGCAGCGGAACGAGCCCTCCTCCATGTTGCCGTCGCAGACCTCGAGGTAGACCACGATGGCGTGGAGGGCCTTGAGATAGGCCGCCGCCTCCTCGGAGCTGCGCATGTCGGGCATGGACACGATCTCCATGAGGGGCACGCCGGCGCGATTGAAGTCGACCTGGCTCGACAGCGCCCTCTCGAGACTGCCCTCGTGGACGAGCTTGCCCACGTCCTCCTCGAGGTGGAGGCGCTGGATGCCGATGGCGCGCGGGAGGCCGCCCACCTCGACCTCGAGACGGCCGTGCTCGGCCAGCGGCTCTTCGTACTGGCTGATCTGATAGTTCTTCGGCATGTCGGGGTAGTAGTAGTGCTTGCGGGCGAAGCGATTGTCCGCGTTGACCGTGCAGCCAAGGGCGAGGGCCGTCTTGATGCCATACTCGATGGCCCGCCGGTTGATGACGGGCAGCGTGCCCGGCATGCCCTGGCAAACCGGACAGGTCTGGGTATTGGGCGGAGCCCCGAAGGCCGTGGAGCAGCCGCAGAACATCTTGGTCCGCGTCAGAAGCTGCGCGTGGACCTCGAGGCCGATGACGGTCTCGTAGGCTTGGGTCACGGCGTGAGCTCCGGCTTTCTCTCGTGCCACGCGGTGACGGCTTCATAGGCGCGCGCGGCGCGGAGCACCGTCGCCTCGTCGAAGGCCTTCCCGATGATCTGAAGCCCGATGGGCAATCCCGTCTGGGTGAAGCCCGCCGGGATCGACACGCCCGGCAGCCCGGCCAGGTTGACGGGAATGGTGAAGACATCGTTCAGGTACATCTGCAGCGGGTCTTCCCTCTCGCCCATCTTGAAGGCCACGCCCGGAGTCGTCGGCGCCACGATGATGTCGACACGCTCGAAGGCCCGCTGGAAATCGCGCTGCACGAGCGTCCGAACCTTGAGGGCCTGGCCATAGTAGGCATCGTAATAGCCGGCCGACAGCGCATAGGTGCCGAGCATGACGCGCCGCTTGACCTCGGCCCCGAAGCCCGCGCCGCGCGTCCGACTGTACATGTCGATGAGGTCGCGGGCCCCGGGCACGCGGAGACCGTACTTGACGCCGTCGTAGCGCGCGAGGTTAGAGGAGGCCTCGGCGGGAGCGATGACATAGTAGGCGGCCAGCCCGTACTCCGTGTGAGGCAGCGAGACGCTCTGCGTCTCCGCCCCCCGCCCTCTCAGCGTCTCGATGGCAGCGCGCACGGCGGCCTCCACCTCCGGGTCGAGGCCCTCGATGAAATACTCCGCGGGAATCCCGATGCGGAGTCCCCTCACGCCCCCCTCGAGCTCCGCCGCATAGTCGGGCACGGCGACGTCCACCGACGTCGAGTCCATCGGATCGTGCCCCGCGATGGCCTGGAGCACGAGGGCGGCGTCCCGGACGTCCTTGCCGAAGGGCCCGACCTGGTCGAGCGAGGACGCGAAGGCGATGAGGCCATAGCGTGACACGCGTCCGTAGGTCGGCTTGAGGCCGACATTGCCGCAGAAGGCAGCGGGCTGCCGGATGGAGCCCCCGGTGTCGGTGCCGAGGGTGGCCGCGGCGAGATCCGCGGCCACGGCCGCGGCCGCGCCGCCCGAGGAGCCGCCGGGCACTCGCGCCAGGTCCCAGGGATTCCGCGTGGTGAAGAAGGCGGAGTTCTCGGTGGAGGAACCCATGGCGAACTCGTCCATGTTGAGCTTGCCCAGGATGACGGCGCCCGCGGCGAGAAGCTTGGCGACCACGGTGGCGTCATACGGAGGCACGAATGTCTCGAGGATCTTGGAGCTGCAGGTCGTGCGGATTCCGCGCGTGCACAGGACGTCCTTGAGCCCGAACGGGATGCCGTCGAGGAGACCGAGGGGCGCCCCCGACTGGAAGCGCGCGTCGGCGGCGGCGGCCTGGGCGAGGGCCCGATCGGCCGTCACCGTCATGTAGGCCTTGACCTTGGGATCGAGGGCCGAGATGCGGTCGAGATACGCGCGCGCGGCCTGCGTGGGCGTGGCTTCTTTTCGACGGAATCGCGCGCCCAGTTCGTGAACGGAGAGCCCGGTCAGCATGGTCTACTCTTCGATGATCTTGGGCACACGGAAGAGCTCGCCCGCGCGATCGGGAGCATTGGCGAGCATGTCTTCTCGAGGGAAGGAGGGCTTGAGCTCGTCCTCGCGCATCACGTTGGTCGTGGGCACCGCGCGCGAGGTGGGCGGCACGCCCTCGGTGTCGAGGGCACGGAGCTTGTCGATGTAGGTCAGGATGCCGTCGAGCTCGCGGCGCATCTTTTCCTTCTCCGTGTCGGTCAAGGCAAGACGCGCGAGGCGCGCTACTTGTTCGACCTCCGCGAGGGTAATCTTTGGGGCACCCATCTCCTTTATCAGCGGGGGCCTAGAAATGGCCCCCGCACTCCCCCATTGTCGCCGGCAGCACCCGCCGGCGACAGCTTCGCACGTGCGATCGCAGAGCTTCTCCGCGTGCGCGGAGGTCACCCCTAGAAATGGCCCCCGCACTCCCCCATCGTCGCCGGCAACAATCGCCGGCGACAGCTTCGCTTGTGCAACCGTACGTTCTTGACGTGTGACTGCCTTGCAAGACTAGAGCTCCTCGAGGTGCGCGTATTGGAGCGACAGGCGCTTGCGCCCCACGCTGGCGAAATGGACGGTGGCGATGACATCGGCGCCCTCACGTTGGATGCCGACGAGGAGGCCCTCGCCCCAGCGCGCGTGGCGCAGCTTGGCCCCCACGCGGAAGGGCAGGTCATCGTCTTCGGGCTCGGCGGGGACGCGTGAGCCAGAGGGGAGGCGCGGCACCACGGGCTCGGAGCGCCCCGCATTGAGCAGCACGATCTGGTCTTCGGGAATCTCGAGAAGGAAGCGCGAGGGTTCCCCCACTCCATAGCCCTGGATGCGACGGTGCATCGCATAGGACAGCCAGAGCCGCTGCTCGGCCCGCGTGATGCCGACATAGCAGAGCCGCCGCTCTTCCTCCAGCTCCTCGGAGTCGTCCATGGAGCGTGAGTGAGGAAAGACACCCTCTTCCATGCCGGTCAGGAAGACCAGGGGAAACTCGAGCCCCTTGGCCGAGTGCAATGTCATCAGGGTCACGCCCGCCGCATCCTCGTCGAGGGCGTCCACGTCGGCCACGAGGGCCACGGAGTCCAGAAAGGCTTCGAGGGTCACGGCCGAGCTCGTGTCCGCGTCCGGAGCCAGCGCCTGCGCGGCCAGCCGAGTGGCCATGAACTCCTCCGAGGCCGCCACCAGCTCCTCGATGTTCTCGAGCCGGGCCTCCGCCTCGGCGGTCCGCTCCGCCTTGAGCATGTCGCGATAGCCGGAGAGGGCCGCCACCTCGTCGATCAGGGCCGGCACGGCCAGGCTTCCGCGGAGGGCGCCAAGCTTGGCCATGAGCTTTCCGAAATCCTCGAGGGCACGGCGCGCCTTGGCCGTCAGGTCGGGCGCAGGCGCCGCGCTGGCCCCGAGGAGCGAGAGGCCGCGCGCGCGGGCGCCCTCGGCCAGACGGTCGAGCGTGGCCTTGCCGATGCCGCGGCTCGGCGCGGCCACCGCGCGTCGAAAGGCGATGTCGTCCATGGGATTGACCACGAGGCGGAGATACGCGAGAAGGTCCTTGACCTCGCGCCGCTCGTAGAAGCGCACGCCGCCCACGATGACGTAGGGGATGCTGGCGCGGCGCAGCGCATCTTCCAGGACGCGGGACTGCGCATTGGTGCGGTAGAAGACGGCCACGTCGCGATAGTCCGCCCCTGCCGCGTGCTGCGAGCGGATGGTCTGGGCCACCCAGCCCGCTTCCTCGTTCTCGTCCCAGGCGCGGTAGACCTGCGCGCGGTCGCCCTCGGCATTCTCCGTCCACAGGCGCTTGTCGCGCCGCGCGGCATTGTGGGCGATGACGCCGGAGGCGATATCCAGAATGCGCTTGGTCGAGCGATAGTTCTGCTCGAGAGGGACGACCAGGCAGTCGGGAAAGTCCTTCTCGAAATCCAGGATGTTCCGGAGATCGGCGCCGCGCCAGCGGTACACGGACTGGTCGGGGTCTCCCACCACGCAGAGGTTGCGGTGGGCCTCGGTGAGGAGCTGGACGATGCGGTACTGCGCGCGATTGGTGTCCTGGTACTCGTCCAC